>JAITAP010000271.1 GCA_031284065.1 Prevotellaceae bacterium | reverse complement strand
TCGTTCGGCTTGTCGCCGGTTTGGGTAGAGTAAAAGTTCTCGCCCGACGCTTGCTGCAAGCGCGTTCTTTTTGCCACGTCCCAGAGCTCCACCGTCCAGCTCAGCTGCCGGTCGGCGGGAGCGTAAGCCCTCACCTCGCTTTTTCCCTCCGCTACGCCCACTATCGTGCGCACCACCTCTCCGCTTTTGCTAAAAGTGTGGCTGGCGTGGAGCTTGCTGCTGCCCTCGTTGCCTGCGGCGCCCACCGCTATGCGCCCGCTTCCTGCCAAGCCTTCGAGGGCGAGGTCAAAGGACGACGTTCCGTCGTGCGGCCCGTCGTGCGAGCCAAGGCTAAAGTTCACCACCGCAGGCTTGCCTGCCCGCTGCGCGTAGCTAAATATGTACTTCAACCCGTCTATGAGCTCCGCCGTAGTTCCGTCTTTCAGGTGCACCAGCACCAGCTCCGCGTCGGGCGCAACGCCCCGGTACTTACCCGTATCATCCCCCAGCCCGGCGGCGATGCCCGCCACGTGCGTGCCGTGCGAGGTCTCGGTTGACGAGCACTGCAAATTCAATATTTCGCTCTGCGCTGCGTACATGGCGCCGTAGGTAAAACCGAAGGTAACGCTGTCATTGCTGTTGCCTGGGCGCCTGCTGCTGCTTTGATTCCAGACGCGGGCAATGCGCAGGTTGCCCAGCGTGTCGCGAAAGGTTTCATGCGTAAAGTCAAACCCCCAGTCCACAACGCCGATAACAACGCCCTTGCCCGTGTAGGCTTGCGTCAGAGCTCCGCCGCCCCGCTGCACTACGTCTGCCCCGATGAGCGGAACAGCCACGTCGAGCTTTCTGCGGGCGCGGTTGTCGGCGTCTATAAAGAAAATGCCGTCCAGCTGCGCCGCCTGCGCCAGCTGCGCGGGGGTGGCGCGCGCCGTTACCACGCCATTGACGCAAACGCCAACGGAAACGCCGAGCGCCGTGAGCCGCTTAAGGTCAAACGTATCGGCAACGGAGAGCATCACGCCCACTGTACTTTCTGCATCGCTGTCGTCCGCCGCCGTCGTCGTCGGCACGCCTTTGGTTACCGCCTGCGCACGGGAGGATACCTGCCGATGGCTTTCGGCATAGCGGTCTATCAGCGTTGCCGTGCGCAGCGTCATTGCCGCCTCGGCGCTTAGCCGACAGGGGAAGAGGAGTAGCGCCAAAAGCAGCGATAGCGCTCCTATGCGGATCGCCTTTGCCGGCAGATTTGTGGAGTTGTTCATGAAATAAGGTTGTGAGTTATGAATTTTTGGCAGGTGCAAAGATAATAATAATTAGGATTTACGTATATTTAGGAATATGGAAATTGCTAATTGCCAACCCTGCCCGCCTTGCCAACGTTGACCGCAAAAGTACGCCAACAGCGCAAAATTGCCTGCCAACGCTGGACAAAGAGGCGTAATAATTCTACCAAAAACCGGATTTTATCGACGAAAAGAAGAGAGCGGAGAGGTTGGCGCTAAGGGAGATTTTGAGAATAAGGGAAAATGTGTCGGCGGATGTCCTTAGCGCTACTAAGGGGGGAGGTAAACCCGCATTTTCCCTTAGCCTCCTTAGTACTACTAAGGGAAAGCAAGCCCTTATTTTCCCTTAGCCCCCTTAGTAGCACAAAAAGCACACAACCCAGACCAACCCTTATTCCCTTAGCGAATATTTCCTTTATTTTCGTAAAGCCCCAATTCAGGGTTTTAAATTTTGTCAGGGCAAAGACCCAATGGGCGGCGCATATCCCGTATTTCATTATTCACTATCCGTTATTCATTATTCATTATTCACTATTCATTATTCGTTATTCATTATTCACTATTCATTATTCACTATTCAAAAATATGTGTATCTTTGCTGGAATTTGAAGCAGATTGAAAATGCAAAGCTTAGTTTCCATTACCGATTTTTCAAAACAGAATATCCTTCAGACGCTGGAGCGCGCCGCCGAGTTTGAGGTTAACCTCAACCAGCCTTTGCTTAGCGGGAAAGTCATTGCCACGCTGTTTTTTGAGCCTTCCACGCGCACGCGGCTGAGCTTTGAGACGGCCATCAGCCGGCTGGGGGGGCGCATTATCGGCTTTTCCGACGCCAGCAGTACCAGCATCAGCAAGGGCGAAACGCTCAAGGATACCATTATGATGGTTGCCAACTACGCCGACCTCATCGTAATGCGCCACCCGCTGGAGGGCGCGGCGCGGTACGCCTCCGAAATCTCCCGCGTGCCCATCATCAACGCCGGAGACGGGGCTAACCAGCACCCTACGCAAACGCTACTCGACCTCTACTCCATCCAAAAAACGCAGGGCAAGCTCGACGGCATCAACATTGCCATGGTGGGCGACCTCAAGTACGGGCGCACGGTGCACTCGCTGCTGCAAGCGCTGAGCTTGTTCAACACGCACTTCAACTTTATTGCGCCGCAGGAGCTCGCCATGCCCAAAGAGTACAAGCAGCTCCTCGAAAGCCGCAGCGTTGCCTACGAGGAGCACACAGACCTTGCCGAAAGCATCGGAGAGGCGGATATCATCTACATGACGAGGGTGCAGCGCGAGCGGTTTCTCGACCCAATGGAGTACGAGCGCGTGAAAAATGTGTACGTGCTGCACAACAAAATGCTCAACAATACCAAGCCTAACGTGAAAATTCTGCATCCGCTGCCTCGCGTCAACGAAATCAGCGCCGACGTGGACAGCAACCCAAAAGCGTACTACTTTGCGCAAGCCGAAAACGGCGTGTTTGCACGAATGGCGGTAATTTGCAAATTATTAAACCTGTAGCCTTGCACAATCACAGCATTTGCGTATCTGTTAACTCTAAACTTCTGAACTTCTAAGCTCCCAAATGTTATGAAAGAAGAAAAGCACCTCAAAGTAAGCGCCATAAAAAACGGCACGGTGATTGACCACATTCCGGCGGGCAGCTTGTTTAAGGTGGTGGAGATTTTGGCTCTCAACCGCTGCAAAAGCCAGCTGACGCTGGGAAATAACCTCGAAAGCAAGCGGCTCGGGGCAAAGGCAATCATAAAGGTCGCCGACCGCTTTTTTGCCGACGACGAAATGAACCGAATTGCGCTGGTTGCGCCGCAGGCAAAGTTCAACATCATCAGAGATTACGGGGTAATGGAAAAGCGCACGGTGGAGCTCCCCGATACCATTGTGGGCATCGCAAAGTGCATGAACCCCATGTGCGTTACAAACCACCAGCCAATTGCTACCAAGTTTAACGTCGTTTCCAAAAAGGAGGCGTTGCTGCAATGCTGCTACTGCGACAAAGTAACAGATCGGGAGCATCTGGTCATCATCAAAAACGGGTAGCGCCCACACAACAGGCATGTCTGTTAAGCATAAACACGGATAAAGCTTACATGCAGGCGGCGTCCAACCATAAAAATTACTTCAAAAAAATGAAACACTTCAAAAACATTCTACTCGCCACGCTGGGCGCTATGACTTTTGGAAACGTATCCGCGCAGCCTGCCAAATCGCTTTACGATTTCAGGATAGAAACGCTCGACGGCCGATTGGTCAACCTCAACGTGCTGCGCGGCAAAAAGGTGATGCTGGTGAACACCGCCTCAAAGTGCGGATACACCAAGCAGTACGCAGACCTGCAAAGCCTGTACGAGCGCTACAACGTTCATGGCTTTGAAATTGTAGGATTTCCCGCCAACAACTTCAAAAATCAGGAGCCGGGCACGAACGAAGAAATAGCCAGCTTTTGCAGCACAACCTACGGCATAACGTTTCTCATGTCAACCAAAATAGACGTAGTAGGCGAAGAACAGCACCCGCTCTACCGCTGGCTCACCACAAAGAGCGAAAACGGCGTAATGGATAGCGAGGTGAAGTGGAATTTCCAAAAGTATCTGATAGACGAAAACGGTACGCTGGTAGGCGTAGCCTACTCAAAGGAAAAACCCGACAGCGACCGCATCGTAGGGTGGATAAAATCCGGAAAGCTGGAAAAAGAGTAGCTGAAACCCGACGTTAGGAATACGGCTACGAATTTCGGCAGCGCCGTACGCTGCATGTTAGCGCACAGGTGGCACAGATTTACGCAGACGCAGAGCGCGAAATAAAATATCTGCGTAAGTCTGTTCTATCTGCGCCCCAAAGCAGCCGGTAGCTTGGGTAAATACGTTTACAAAACACCAAAACCATTATACTCGCATGAAAATAGGAATAATTGGCGCAGGAAACATAGGCGGCGCCATTGCCCGTGGGTTGCTGCAATCCAAAGTGGTTGAACCCGCCAGCCTGTACGTAACCGATATTCGTCCGGAGCTGTTGCAGCCTCTCTCCGCGCTGGGCGCAGGCGTTTCTACCCAAAACGCCGACGCTGTCAGAAATTCGGATGTTGTCATTGTTGCCGTAAAGCCATGGGCGCTGCCGGAGACGCTGCACAAGCTGCACACCGCGTTGCCGCCGCAAGCTATGGTGATTTCCGTAGCAGCCGGCATTACGCTGGAGCGAATACGGGAAGAGCTGCCGGGCGTTCCCATTTTCAGGATTATCCCCAATACCGCCATTGCAGCCGGGCAAAGCATGACGTTCGTTGCATCGGACGGCACGAGCAGGGAGCAGGAGGAAGTGGCGCTTTCGCTGTTCGCCGGCTTGGGTAAAGTTATGCTTATTCCCGAGCGCCTGATGGCGGCTGCCACCGCGCTGTCGAGCTGCGGCATAGCTTACGCCATGCGCTACATTAGCGCAAACATGAGGGCGGGCGTAGAGCTGGGCTTTGAATCGGACGCAGCAAAGGAAATTACGCTGCAAACGCTACAGGGCGCCGTCAGCCTCCTTTCGCAGTCGGGCGAGCACCCCGAAAGGGAAATAGACAGGGTTGCCACCCCAAAGGGATTGACCATCAAAGGAATAAATCAGCTGGATCACAGCGGCTTTACAAGCGCCGTTATCAACGCCGTAAAAGCGTCCATGTAGCTGAATGTGACTTTATTGCAGCAAAGTCACTCTAATACTCTAAACTCTATATTTAAAAAAAACATGCGCGTTACCGTAAAAATAGGCAGCAACGTGCTCACCCGGCCGGACGGAACGCTGGACGTTGAGCGGCTCGAAAAGCTGGTAGCCCAAATTGCCCTGCTGCGCGAGCGGGGGGTAGAGGTTATTGTGGTGTCGTCGGGGGCGGTAGCGTCCGGGCGCAGCGAAATCAAGCCGCACAAGAGGCTCGACGCCGTGCAGGCGCGGCAGCTCTTCTCCGCCGTAGGGCAGGCAAAGCTCATTAACCGCTACTACGAGCTGTTTCGCAGGCATAACCTTTGCTGCGGGCAGGCGCTCACCACCAAAGAAAATTTCCGCTCGCGCCGGCACTACCTCACCATGCAGGAGTGCATTGCCACCATGCTGGACAACGGCGTTATCCCCATCGTCAACGAAAACGACGCCGTATCCGTCACCGAGCTGATGTTTACCGACAACGACGAGCTGTCGGGGCTCATAAGCGAGCTGATGCAGGTCGAAGCGCTGGTAATCCTTAGCAACGTTGACGGCATTTACAGCGGCGTTCCGGGCGCGGAGGGCGCGGAGGTTATTCGCGAAATCAGCGGAAAGCAGAATCTGGGGCAGTACATTGCTGCGCAAAAATCCGAATTTGGGCGGGGCGGCATGCTCACAAAAACCGGCATTGCGCAGAAAGTGGCCGCCAACGGCATTGCGGTTTACATTGCCAACGGCAAGCGCGACGGCATTTTGCCCGACCTCATTCTGGGCGAAAACAAGCCGCTCTGCACGCTGTTTGTCCCCAAGCCAAAGGCCACCTCGAGCGTTAAGCGGTGGGTTGCCCACTCGGAGGCGTTTGCCAAAGGCGCCATCGTGGTCAACGAGGGAGCCAAAAAAACGCTGCTGCAAAAAACGGCAAGCATCCTGCCCGTAGGCGTGGTGCGCATTGAGGGCGAATTTGAAAAGGACGACGTGGTGAAAATCCTCGACGAAAGCGGAGCGCAGCTGGGCGTTGGGCGCGTAACCTGCGCCAGCGGCAAGGCCCGCCAAACGCTGGGCAAAAAAGGCGAAAAGGAGCTGGTGCACTACGACTACCTCTACCTTGGGTAGCGGAGCCGCCTCCGTAGGCTTTAGCCTGCGGCTACGACACGAACGCTATCCCCAAGTCCCGCAGGGACGACACTTGATTAACCGTAGGCTTTAGCTCATCGCCGTCAGGTTAAGCCCTGAAAGGGCGTAATCATTAGCGTAGGGCAACGCCCTACGAAAGGAATGATACACACCGTCTTAAGCCCTGAAAGGGCGAAATCAATTTGCGGGAAAAAACGGATTTCGCCCTTTCAGGGCTTGGGGGAGGCGCGGGGGCTCGGCGTTCGTAGGGCGTTGCCCTACGCTAATGATTCCGCCCTTTCAGGGCTTGGGGGGGGCGCGATGCGCGGCGTTCGTAGGGCGTTGCCCTACGCTAATGGATTACGCCCTTTCAGGGCTTAACTCCCTGCGGAAGTTCTCCGGAAGTGCCGTCCCTGCGGGGCTTTGCGTAGCACGAGCTCCTAAATTCCTAATTACGCCGACGGCCGGTGGGGATTTCAAACTTTATTTAGGATTACGTACGCGTTTTTCTTGCAGATTTGCTCAAAAAACATTAAACTCAATCGCCGAGTCAGAAAAAATTTGAATATTCCATCTTTTAAGTTT
>JAITAP010000247.1 GCA_031284065.1 Prevotellaceae bacterium | reverse complement strand
GCTTTTTAGATGAGCTCAACTTTCGCAATTCTGCCCACGAATTGCATGAATTATACATGGTGTGGTAGCCATTTTCTATTGATATTGTTCCCCTGCGGGGAACCGAAGCCGATTGCCGGCTGTTTGTTTTTGCGCAAAGTTATGCCCGTGCAATAAAAAATCAGCATCTTAGCCGGTCGGCAGCGATTTTTGGTATCCCTATTGCTCGTCCAACAAAAAAAATGTATTTTTACGGTTCAATTCATCGCTCACTAAAATCAACATATCAATTTATGCGAGTTTGTGAGCTTTTGTGTTACCTCAAGTAGTATCTGCTATGTCGTTTCTTCTTTCTAAAAAAAAGTTCATACTCGAAGTTTGCGCCGATTCGCTTGACTCGGCAATCGTTGCCCAGTCAAGCGGGGCGCACAGGATAGAGCTTTGCAGCAACCTGCCGGAAGGCGGCACAACGCCGTCGCTTGGGCTGATAGAGGCTGCCCGCAAGCTACTTTCCATAAAGCTGTACGTGCTCATTCGTCCGCGCGGCGGCGATTTTTGCTATAGCGATACGGAGCTCGAAATCATGCTGTCGGATATTCGCGCGTGCGGCAAGCTGGGCTGCGACGGCGTAGCTGTCGGGATGCTGAACAAAGACGGAACTGTTGACGAGCAACGCTGCCGACGGCTGGTGGAGGCGGCGCACAGCTACGGAATGGGCGTTACCTTTCACCGCGCCTTTGACCGTTGCCGCGACCTGCCCGAGGCGATGGAAGCCGTTATCCGGCTCGGCTGCGAGCGTATCCTCACTTCGGGAGGGTGCAAGAATGTGGCAGATGGTATAGGCACGACGAGTGAGCTGGTTAAAAAAGCCGACGGGCGCATTTCCATTATGCCCGGCGCAGGCGTTACGCCGAATAACGCGACGATAGTTCTCTCTGTTACGGAGGCTAACGAGCTGCACGGAACATTTCGCAGCAAATACTCCGACAACATGGCTTACTACAACCTGAAATTAGGCATACCCGACGATGAGTATAGCGTACTGCGCGCTGACGGAGACAAAATCAAAGAGGTGTTTTTGTCGGTTGAGGAGTCCGGGCGTTTTACAAAATTTGCATGATGTACTCTTTTATGGCTGCAACAGAGCGGAACACATACCCTTTATTGCATTCTTCCAACCGGCTGAAGCTGGCCGATGCAGCCCACGCTGCGGATAAGCACTGTATGCCCGCTTCGCGGCAGGCGCTGACGTCCGAAACGGCGTCGCCAATATATACCAGCTCATCCGGTTGCAGGTGGTAGCGGTGTTGTAGCGTAGCAAACGCCTCCGCTTTTCTGTTTTTTTCGGGCGAGCCGGTTTCTATGCCGTCAAAGCAGCTTTTCATCCCAAATTGCTCAAGGGTAATTTCGCAGCTCTCTTTCCCTTTTCCCGTAACAAGAGCGACCAAAACGTTGCGGGCTTTCAACTCGCCTATCAGCTCCTTAATCCCGTCAAACGGAGAGGCGCATATTCCATGCATTGCCCTGTAGTGAGCGTAAAAATCATCCAGCGCCACTCGCCAGCGCTCGCCCGCTATTTTCTTTACCATCCCCTCCTCGTTCAGCCCAAAAGTTTGGACAATCTCCTCCTCCGAGAGCTGCGTGCCGGCGTAAGGGCTAACGGCCTTCCGGAAGGCTTGTATGCACATGGCAATAGTTTCGCCTATTGTTCCGTCCAAATCAAAAGCGACCAGCTTAACCATTTTGTTGCCCCCCATTTAGCTTGCGAATTACCCTGCACGGATTTCCGACGGCCAGAGAGTTTGCCGGAATACTTTTCGTTACCACGCTTCCCGCTCCAACCACAGAATTTTCGCCAATCGTAACCCCCGGTATAATAATAACGCCGCCGCCAATCCAGCAACCGTCAGCAATGGTAACGGGAAGGGCAAAGGTGCGGCAAAAGTATTCGCTGCTATCCGGCTTCCAGCCGGGCGTTAACCTTTCGCTAAGCTCAACCGGATGGGCAGCCGTATAAATCTGCACGTTGGATGCGATTAACACGTTGCTCCCTATGGTGATTTTATTGCAGTCCACAAACGTACAATTCATATTGATTGATACATTGCTTCCTACGTAAATATTTTTCCCGTAATCGCAGATAAACGGGTTGCCGACCGAAACATTACTGCCTATGCTTCCAAACAACTCCTTTAGCAGGCTGTATCGCTCGTTTTTATCGCTATATGGCAATTTATTATACTGCGCCAGAAGTTTTCGTGCGTTAGCCTTGAAATCCACAAAAACAGGGTCGTGGCAATCATACCATTCTCCTGCCATACATTTTTCCAATTCTGTTTTCATACCAGCATTAATGTGAGTGATTACTTCCCGATTTTAAGCTGCAAAGGTAGAGAAAACTATGCTGCCGACCAAATAACATTCGGCCATGTTTTTATTTGTTTGAGAAGTCCGAAGCATGTATCGCTCGGTAGAAAGTACTGCTTTTCCCTAAAAAAATCCGCAATAGAAATTTTCGGTAGAGGCGCACCGCTGTACGTTGCTGTTGCGCACGTTCCGGTCGGGTGACGGCGGGAGTTCACCGCAACGGTTGTTTTTCATGGAAAAATTTTTACCGCATAATTTGCAAAAGTTTCTACGAAATATTTTTGAAACAAAAAAACACTTTGTATCTTTGTAGCCATCAAAATTAAATCAGCTATAACTATGGAACTAAAAGCCAAACTAACCCAGCTGCTACCTCTGCAAACGGGCGAGGGACGAAACGGTCCCTGGAAAAAACAAGATGTCATTGTGGAAACCGATGGACAATACCCAAAAAAAGTGTGCATTTCGATTTGGGGCGACAGGATAAACCCGAACATACTCGTTGTGGGCAACACGCTGAACGTTTCCTTTGATGCGGAAAGCCGCGAGTTCAACGGGCGCTGGTACACCGACCTGCGCGCGTGGAAAATTGACCTTGTAGAAGAAGGCGGCGATACGACATCGACAGCAACGGCGGCGGCGCCGGTAGCGACAGCTCAACCTGCCGGAGCCGAGCCGCAGGCATTTGCCGCAAGCGAGGACGGCAAAGATGATTTGCCTTTTTAAGGTGAATTGAGGGAAGATGCAAGCTGTACCCGACGTGCCGCTCTAAAAGGTTGTCCTGCGCCTCATCCATAAAATGAATATCAGCAGCATGGCTACCGTAAATATTGCTCCGCCAATGTAGGCTGCGGTGTGCTGTAGCGCAAACCCCTCGGGGGCAATCAGCAGGTAGGTAGAGCAAACCAGCGTCATGAATACTGCCGGAATAAGCGTAATCCCGTAAAAGCGTTTTTGCCGTACAAAATATACGGTAATTGCCCACAGAGTGCAGGCTGCAAGGGTTTGGTTGCTCCACGCAAAGTACCGCCAAATAACGTCGAAGTTGATTTGCAGAAGCAAAAACACCACAAGGAAAATGGGCAGCGTAATGTACAGCCTGTTTTTGATGCTGCGCTGCCCAACGCCTGTAATGTCCGCTATAATAAGCCTTGCCGAGCGCAAAGCCGTATCTCCGGAGGTGATGGGCGCTATGACTACCCCAAGTATGGCAAGTAATCCCCCCACACGCCCCATCCATGTATTCACAATAGCGTCCACCACCGGCGCAGCGTTGTTGCCATGCGCTGCCAAGAACTGCTGCAACCCTCCTGCCGACCCAAAAAAGCTTGCGGCAGCGGCAGCCCACGTCAGCGCCATAAGCCCTTCGGCAATCATAGCGCCAAAAAAAATCCGCCGCCCCAGCTTTTCATTCTTTATGCACCGCGCCATGAGGGGCGACTGCGTGGCGTGAAACCCCGATATGGCGCCGCAGGCAATGGAAATAAACAGCAGCGGAAAAATGGGGTACTGCCCGGCGTCGGGTCGCATGTTGCCCACGCCCTGCGTAAGCTCGGGAACAGGAGGATGGTAGTAAAGCAGCGAAATAAAAACGCCCGCTGCCATGAAGAGCAACGCCGCCCCAAAAACAGGGTAAATGCGCCCTATGAGCTTGTCGATGGGGAGAAGCGTGGCCAACAGGTAGTATATAAAAATAACCCCTACCCAAAACGCGGAGGTCATAAAATCGGGCGTGAAGCCGGCAAGCAAATCGGCAGGCCCCGCAATGAACACCGCCCCCACTTGCAGCATGAGTAGCACCGAAAACACCCGAATACCCTGCTTGAACGGCTTACCCATGTAGCGGCCAACGGTTTCCGGCAGGCTTTCGCCGCCATGCCGTATGGATAACATTCCCGCGCAATAGTCGTGCACCGCGCCGCCAAAAATGCACCCGAATACAATCCACAAGAAAGCCGAAGTCCCGTACACTGCGCCCATAATAGCGCCAAATATAGGCCCCAGCCCGGCAATGTTGAGGAGCTGAATAAAAAAAATCTTCCACCACGGCAGCGGAACGTAGTCCACGCCGTCGTAGCGGGTTTGCACGGGCGTGGGGCGATTGGCGTCCGCGCCGAAAATACGCGCCACCACAGCGCCGTAAACAAAGTAGCCCGCAACCAAAAGGATTGCGCAAATAATGAAGCTGTACATTACTCAAAAATCCAAACCGTTACTGTATATCTGATAAAAATAACTATATTTGTCGCAACAAAATTAAACATTTTTTGCCATGATAATCGACCACATAACCAACGCGAAAAAATATTTTTCGCTAAACCCACGCTTTGAAAAGGCGTTTGGCTTTCTCATCAACAACGATTTGAGCAAGTTAGAGGAGCGCAAGTACGAAATTGACGGCGCAGAAGTTTACGCTACTTTTATGGTGCGACAGGGGCTTGCGCCGGAGGCTGCCAAGCACGAGGCGCACAACCGCTACATTGACATACAGGCTTGCGTTAGCGGCAGCGAAACTTTTGGCTGGAGCTTCCGCCCCGACTGTAAAAACGTCAAGGTGGAGTATAACCCCGAAAAAGACATTATTTTCTACGCCGACAAACCGGACTCTTACGTGGAAATTAAGCCCGGACAATTTGCCGTCTTCTTCCCCGAAGACGTGCACGCTCCGCTGATTGGCAACGGTGAAATAAAAAAGGTGGTGGTAAAGGCGCTTGCGAGCTTGGAATAGGTAGAGGCGCATGGCTATCCCGCCAATTTCCATTTGGACGGATATTGTTATGGCTGCATACTTTTTACATCACCCCAATTTAAAGTGCACACCTTTTGCACGGCAGCTTGCAAATCCCAAAAAATTCACGTACGTTTGCCGGACAAAAAAACAATAAGTATTTTAAAAATTTCAACGTCATGAAGACCACGTATATATTCCTGACCACAGGATTTGAGGAAGTAGAGGCGCTTGCTGCGGTAGATGTGCTGCGCAGGGCAGGGCTGACCGTGAAAACCGTTTCGGTAGAGGACTCTCGATTAGTAACGGCAAGCCACCGGGTAACGGTAGAGGCGGACTTGCTGTTTGAGGAAGCCGACTTTAGCGACGCCGTGCTGTTGGCGCTACCCGGCGGTACAACTCGCCTTAACGAATTTGAGAAGCTCAAAAAACTTTTGCTGACCTCTTACGAGGCGGGAGTGAAAATTGCCGCCATTTGCGCTGCGCCAATGGTGCTGGGCGGGCTTGGGCTGCTGAAAGGAAAAAAAGCAACCTGCTACCCCAGCTTTGAGAAGTACCTCACAGGGGCAATCCTTGCTACAGACCAGCCTGTGGTGATAGATGGCAACATAGTAACCGGCAAGGGACCTGCTTTTGCGCTGGAGTTTGCCCTGACGCTGGCGGAGCTCATCGCCGGCAAAGCTAAGCGCGACGAAGTGGCAGCCGGCTTGCTGCTCTGACGCACAAGCCTTAATTCAAAATTGGTACTATAAAATGGTTTTGCCCACGAATTACAGCGACTTTGTTGCAACGAGAACTTGAGGAAAAATTTTAAATCCTGAATTGGCTAACGCCGTCTTAAGTCCCGCAGGGACGACACTTTGGAGGCGACAGCATGTGTCGTCCCTGCGGGACTTGCTGTCGTAAGTTTTATATAGTAATGTGCTCTCGTTGCAACAAAGTCGCAGGCAATTGTCAATTCTTACTATATGCCACAAAGGTAGGAAAAATTTGGATTTCATCCGCTACCTAAAAA
>JAITAP010000228.1 GCA_031284065.1 Prevotellaceae bacterium | reverse complement strand
TGCACGTTCATTTCCGGCAAGCCGTTGAAGTACATGGCGCGGTCTGCCCCGTTGCAGGTAATATTTTTGATGAAAATGTTGCGGAATTGCGGCGTAGTTTCGTCCACCTTGTGCCGCGTGTTGTCGGGCTTGTCGCCGTCCTCCCGCGCCTCAATCGCCGATTTTCCGCCGTAAAACAGGTCAAACAGCAGCGGCTCGGCGGGTATGCTCATCATGTCAATGTCCGAAATCCAAATATTTTCGACTACGCCGCCGCGCCCCCTCGTGCTCTTGAATCGTAGCCCCACGTCCGTTCCCAAGAAAGTGCAGTTGGACACTTTCACGTTTTTCACGCCGCCGCTCATTTCGCTGCCCACCACAAATCCGCCGTGCCCGTGATACACAATGCAGCCCCTTACAATCAGGTTTTCCGCAGGCATACCGCGCCTGCGCCCGTCTTCATTTTTCCCCGATTTTATGCAAATAGCGTCATCGCCCACGTCGAAGCGGCTGTTGTAAACAACCGTGTTTTTGCAGCTCTCAATGTCAATGCCGTCGCCGTTCTGCGAGTACCAAGGGTTGCGCACCGTGAGGTTGCTTACCGTCAGATTTTCGCACATTAGCGGGTGAATATTCCACGCCGGAGAGTTTTGAAACGTTACGCCGTCGAGCCACACGTTTTTGCAAGCCACAAAGCTCACCATTACCGGCCGCAGGTAGTCTTTTATGAGCGTAAAGTCGGCTGCCGTTTTTGCGGCGGGCACGTTTTGGTCTATCACATTTTCGCTACCCCTCAGTGCGCTCTCCGACGGCCACCACGTGTCCTTTTTTTCGTTGAGCACGCCGCCCGCCGCCACCAGCTCTTTCCATTGCGCTACCGTCAGCTTGCTTTTCTTCACCGGGCGCCATGCCTCGCCGCTGCCGTCGATAATTCCCTTTCCGGTGATGGCAATGTTTTGCAAGCTTGCGCCCGAGATGGGCGACTGGCAGCGGTAGGTTTCCAAGCCCTCGAAAGACTTTTGTACGACCGGGTAAAGGCTGAAATCGCGGCTGAAAATCACCACTGCGCCCTGCTCCAAGTGCAGGTTAATGTTGCTTTTGAAAACAACAGGCCCCGTGAGCCACAAGCCTCGCGGCACGACCACCTTGCCGCCGCCCTTTGCCGCAACAGCGTCAATCGCTTTGGCAAAGGCGTCGCTGTTGAGCGTTTGCCCGTCGGGCTTTGCGCCAAAGTCAGCAACGCTGGCGGTGTTGTCGGCAAATACGGGCAACGGTACTTTTTCCATTTTGAAGGGGAGATTTTTGTACACCTCGTCGGGTACAGCCTGCGCCGAAGCAGCGGCGCTACACATCAACGCTGCCGCAAAGAGCGGTATGATGGGGGAGATTTTTGCAGTCATGGCAAAACAGTAAGAATTATGAATATAAATTGATTAATAATTAAGGCTACAAATTAGGGATTAGTAGCGCGAATTAAGGTGAAGAGTAAGGAGTGAAACCTTTTTGGCGGCTATTCCCAACTCTTAATTCCTTTCCAGCTCCAGCGCCAGCAGGATAAACGGGGCTACGGCCTTTGGGTCATTATCGCGCACAGGCTCGCTAATGTAGTACTCAAAGCTGCCGTCGCGGTAGCGCCCCGCGCCGCCCAGACCCGATACAACGCAGCCTTTCGTGAGGCTAATAGCGCCGTCGTCTGCTACGGTAACGAACGTTCGAATCATGCCGTCGAAGACTTCGGCAGCCTTTTGCCGGTAGCTGCTGTCGAGCCAGCCGTTGTTTGCTCCTTTTGCCCATGCGTACCCAAACATGGCCGTGCCCGACGACTCCAGATAGTTGCCCTCGCGGTAGCCCATGTTGGTTACTTGGTACCATGCCTTCGATTCGGGGTCTTGCTGCGCCTCCAGCGCGGCCGAAAGCGCTTTCAGGATGCCAATAATATCGCCCCGCTTGGGGTGCTCTTGCGGCAAGTACTCCAGCACGTCCACCAGCGCCATCATGTACCAGCCCATGCTGCGGCTCCAGAAGTTGGGCGATGTGCCCGTTTCTTTGTTAGCCCAGCGTTGCTCGCGGCTTTCGTCCCAGCCGTGATAGTAGAGCCCCGTGACGGAATCGCGGGTGTGACGGGCTACCAGCAGCAGCTGGCGCGCCACTTCGTCGTACAATTCGGGCTCGCCAAACTCTTTGCCGTACAGCGCAAGGAAAGGCGAAGCCATAAACAGCCCGTCGAGCCACATTTGGTGCGGGTAAATTTGCTTGTGCCAAAATCCGCCCTCGCTCGTGCGCGGGTGCTGCCGCATTTGCTCGCGCAGCAGGTTGGCGGCATTCGCATACTTTTCCTCGCCGGTTTCCTTATACAGCGCAATCAGCGTTTTTCCGCCGGCAATGTTGTCGATGTTGAATTTTTCGAAATCGTAGGTGCGGATGGCGTTACCGTTGTCCAGCACCATAGTGTCGCCGAAGCTGCGCACGTAGTCAAGGTATTTTTCCTTGCCTGTGGCTTTGTACACCTGATATATGGCGTACGTTTCCAGCCCCTGGCAGTAGCCCCACTTGGGCTTTTTTGAAAAGTCAAGCATCCAGCTTTCGGGGTAACGCGCCATTTCCGAGTCCGTCATGCGCACCGACCATTTTTCGGTCGAGCAGCTTGCGCTTGCAGCCAACGCCGCCGCAGCAGCCATTGTGAGAGTTCGTGAGTTCATAATAATTCCGATTTTTAATGTTAGAGATTTACCATTTAGAAGCTAAACATTTTGTTCGCATTGCCGGGTTAGCCAATAATTTCCAAACGTCAGCTTGCCATGCGTCTTTTTTTCAATTCAAAACCAACGTGAATGAAAAAAGCGGTGCAAGTTACGGAAAAAAAATGAAAGTAAGCAAAAAAAATGTGCACGGGCACGAAAAAAGTATTCAACGGTCAGACCGGCAGGCAGCGGCTCAGGCAGGTTGCTTTAGCGCGCAGACGGTACAGATTTACGCTGATTTTACCCGTTTCTACAGCTGCGTAAATCGGCGCCATCTGTGGCTAACATGCAATAGACGCTGCGCCCCTCGCTCAAGCGAGGGGCGCAGCGGCATCAGAGTTTTGTTAAATGCTTTGCCCTTACCAAGCAGTACGCCGACAGCGCGACGAGGAAGAAAGCTACGGCAAAAGCCCAGCGGTTGGCCTCGCGGGAGGTAGCCGTCAGCTCGTAGTCGTCCG
>JAITAP010000144.1 GCA_031284065.1 Prevotellaceae bacterium | reverse complement strand
TCCTGAACGGAGTCGCTCTGCGCCTCGTTGCAAAAATAGTCGATAATTTCGGTGTACTTTTCTTCGTCCACGTGCTGCTGCACGTAGTAGTCAATGTTGAGCTTGGTGCCGGAGTTCACAATGGTTTCTATTTTTGAAATGAGGTCGCTGAAGCTCAAATTTATGGCGTCGGCAATATCCTCCAAATCCATTTTGCGGTCAATGTTGCGGATAATGACCTGCTTGCTTGCGCTCTTGCCGGACGGCGATTTCACCACAATATCCTGCGGCCGCTCAATGCCGTTCTCCTGCACATACTTGCCAATGAGCTCCACGAAAGGCTTTCCGTACTTTTGCGCCTTGCCCGCGCCAACGCCCTGGCAGGTTTGCAGCTCTTCTACGGTGATGGGGTAGTGGATGGCCATGTCGCGCAGCGAGGTTTCGAGGAATACCACAAACGGGCGCTGGTTGAGCCGCTTGGCTTCGCTCAGAAGCAGATTTTTGAGCTGCGAAAAAAGCGCTTCGTCGCTTCCTCCCCCCGCTATTTTTCCGACCCCGTCGGCTGCGCCTGCGCTGTCGTCGTTGTAGTCGGCGTACTCGTGGTTTTCGGACAGCATGATGGAGTGCGGATTTTCCAAAAAGCGCCGCCCGTTTTCCGTCAGCATGAGCAGGCCGTACTGCTCAATATCTTTTTTGAGAAACCGGTAAATGAGGCACTGCCGGATTATGGCGTCCCAAAAGCGTTCGCTCTTCGCCCCGCCCTCGCCGAATATCTCCAGCTCGTTGTGGTTGTACGATTTTATGATTGACGTTGTTTCGCCGCGAATAACGTTGATAACGTGCTCGGTTTTGAATTTTTCGCGCAGCGCCAAAACCGTTTCCAGCGCCTGCAGCACGTAGTTTTTTCCCTCAAACTTCACCTTTAGGTTGAGGCAGTTGTCGCAGTTTCCGCAGTTTTCGCCCTCGTAGGTTTCGCCAAAGTAGTGCAGCAGCAGCTTTCGGCGGCACACCGACGATTCGGCGTACGCCATCGTTTCCAGCAGCAGGTGTCGCCCTATTTCCTGGTCAACCATCGGCTTTCCCTGCATAAATTTTTCGAGCCTTTGTATATCCTTGTGGCTGTAAAAGGCAATGCACTGTCCCTCGCCGTGGTCGCGTCCGGCGCGTCCGGTTTCCTGGTAGTAGCCTTCGAGACTTTTGGGGATGTCGTAGTGAATAACAAAGCGCACGTCGGGCTTGTCTATGCCCATGCCAAAGGCAATGGTAGCCACAATCACATCCACCTCCTCCATGAGGAACTTGTCCTGATTTGTCGAGCGTAGCGCCGTGTCCATGCCGGCGTGGTATGGCAGGGCTTTTATTCCGTTGAGGCAAAGCGTTTCGGCAAGCTCGTCCACGCGCTTTCTGTTCAGGCAGTATATAATGCCGCTTTTGCCGGGGCGCAGCTTGATGTACTTGATGATTTCCTTCACCACGTTTGCCTTTTGCCGCACTTCGTAGTAGAGGTTTGGGCGGTTAAAGGAGGACTTGAAGACGGTGGCGTTGAGCATCCCCAAATTTTTTTGAATATCGTGCTGCACCTTTGGCGTTGCGGTGGCGGTAAGGGCAATGGTGGGAGCTGCGCCCAGCTTGTTTACGGCGTCGCGAATATGCCGGTACTCCGGCCGGAAGTCGTGCCCCCATTCCGATATGCACTGCGCCTCGTCGATGGCGTAGAGTGAGATTTTCACCTGCTTCAAAAACTCTACGTTTTCCTTTTTTATGAGAGATTCGGGCGCCACGTACAGCATTTTTGTTTTTCCGGAGCGCACGTCTTTCTTTACCTGCTGAATGGCTGCGCGGTTGAGCGAAGAGTTGAGAAAGTGCGCAATGCCGTCTTCGAGCGCAAAGCTGCGCATGTTGTCAACCTGATTCTTCATGAGCGCAATGAGCGGCGAAATCACGATAGCCGTGCCCTCCATGATGAGCGCAGGCAGCTGGTAGCAGAGCGATTTGCCGGCGCCCGTAGGCATCAGCACAAACGTATCCTTGCCATTGAGTACGTTGTGAATAATGGCTTCCTGATAGCCAATAAATTTACTGAACCCAAAGAATTTCTTCAGGTATTCGCGGAGAGAGATGTCATCAGGGTAGTTCATGTTCATTAGGGCGCTGCGAAAGCAAAAATAAATTTTGGAAACAAAGATATAAATTTTTTCCTCATACGCTAACTTTTTGCAGAATTTTATGATACAGTAGGCTGATTGTCGTTCGCTAATTTTCAGATTCAGAACACATTAACGCCTCAACATGGCCATAAAATTCACTTCTATCCGGACAAAAATTCAGCCATATCTTAGCTGGTGATTAAAATTTGCTACTGACCGGCAAACAGCCCCGCAAGGACGACGCTTAAGAGTTGAGAGGTGAGAATTATTGCTTGCGCCGGGCAAGCCTCGCAGGAACGACGCTTGATTAACCGCAGGCGTTAGCCCTGCGCTAATGATTACGCCCTTTCAGGGCTTGGGGGAGGCGCGCGATGCGCGGCGTTCGTAGGGCATCGCCGCAATAACCTCATTTTTACCTCATTTAAACAACAAAACAACCTCAGTAGCAGGCAGAAATACGTACATACCTGCCAACCTCATTACCTCATTCAATCGCTTTGTAATGAGGTAATGAGGTTTGGGAGAGATTTGTATGCCATTGCTACTGAGGTTGTTTTGTTAGAAAAATTAGGTGAAAATGAGGTTTATCTCCGCCCCGCAAACGCCACCGTCCCGTCGCCGCACGTCGCGCCGTTCCGCCGCCGTTCCCTCCCGCCGTCATTCCGAGCGGAGCGAGGAACCTCCCACCTTAGCGCCAAACCCTTGTTGCCGCTATATGGCAAAAATGGC
>JAITAP010000065.1 GCA_031284065.1 Prevotellaceae bacterium | reverse complement strand
CGCGCTACCCCGCTCGTTGCCGCTGTATAATTCGCGTAATTCGTGGATGGAAAAAACAAAAGATTTACGCCCCAAACATTTTGCTTACTTCAGCAGGCTCTTTATACGCTCGTCCGGCAGCGCCTTGATACCCTCTACAATGCTCTGCGCGTTGAGGTGCGCTCCCTTGAGCGAGGTGTGGGTATGGTCGTTTTTGAAGTACTCTGCGGCGGCGGCTTTCCCGATTTTCTCCAGCTTGGCGGCGGAAATTTCGTTCAGGTCCACAAAGCAGGCTCCCATTGTCTCGGCGGCTTCCTTTGCCCACAAGCCATAGGAGGTATTGTTGCGGATAACCGTTCCCTCCGGCGTCCACTGGTTGCGCGGGGTGTGGCTCAACACCACAGGTATTGCCCCTTTTTCGATGGCGTCGCCCGCAAATTTGCGAATGTACCACCCATAAGTGTAAATCACCTGATTGCGCTGCGTTGCCGCCATCAGCATGACTTTGCTTTCGTCGCCCGCGCCTTTGAGCTCGCCGCGGGCTTTGCCCACGTTAATATCTCCTCCGTCGTTGTGCCCAAACTGTATGAATACAATGTCTCCCTCGCGGAGCGCGTCGTACACCCTGTCCCAGCGTCCCTCATCGAGGTAGGTGCGGGCGCTTCGGCCGGCCATAGCCTGATTGTCCACAGTGGCGTTGTCGGCGTTGAAGTACTGCCCGAGCACGCTTCCCCATCCCCACATGTCTGTGGAGTCCTTGTCGGCGTTTTTCACGGTGGAGTCGCCAATGGTAAACACCACCGGCTTGCCCGCCGTGCGCTTTGCCCCAGCTACCTTTTCCTTTGCTTCGGGCTTGAGGCAGCGAGCCAGCGCCGCCAGCGCGTTGTTTGCCCGGATGCCGTCCACCGCAGAGGCGGCGTTGATTTTTGCGCCGAAAGCGCTCGTATGTATGGCGTCGCCGTAAAACATATACCCAACCTTGTACTTCCCAAATTTTTCGTACTTCAGGGCGGTAATGTCGTTCAGGTCAATGAACGGCACGCCCTTTTCTTCGGCCACCTGCTTGGCCCACAAGCCAAACGTGTTATCTACGCGGACAATTTTGTTGCCCTTTGTCCACGAGTTTCGGGGCGTGAGCGACAGCAACACCGGGTGTGCGCCTTTGGCTTTTGCCTCCTCAACAAATCTTCGCAGGTACTCGCCGTAGGTATAAACCGTTTCTTGCCTGCCGGTCTCCTGAATGGTAACGGTAATGCTATCCTTGCCCGTGCCCCTGACGGAAGCGCGCGCCCGCCCCGAATCGTAGGGGCCGTTGTCGTTGTGCCCCAGCTCAATAAACACCCAGTCGCCTGCCCTTACGCCTTGCAGCACATCGCGCCAAAGATTATTGTAGAACGAACGGCTGCTTGTGCCGCCCAAAGCGTGGTTTTCTACGGTGATTTTTTGGCTGTCGAAATAGTCCTCCATGTAAAAACCCCATCCCCACTGCCCGTTATCTCCGTTTCCGCGCGTGCCGTTCCTCATGGTGGAGTTGCCCACCAGAAACAGCACCGGGTTGTCGCCTCTGCGGGACGAACCGGCAAGCGGGCGCAACATTTTTACCTTGTTGAGGCTGTCCAAAGTATTATCCACAACGTTGTTCACGTCTTCCATAGGCGGAGGAACATTTGCCGTAAAGCACAGCGGCGCGACCGCTACAAGAAAATACAGGAAAGATTTTTTCATTTTGATTGAATTTTAGAATTTATAGACTCATGTTACACAGCTCTCGAAATGCTAATCAGCTATTTTTGCTTAATGAAAGTTACTTGTAGTTTTCGCCAATGCGCTCGAAAACATTCGGGGCTTCGCACGCGCCGCGTTCAAAATCAACCTGCTCCGGCTGACAGGCATACCCGCTGTTGATTTTGTTGGAAAACGCCATTTTGATGCCGCCCGGATTTTCCTGCGCCACGTACATCATGCAAAAACGTCCGTCGGGCAGCTTGGTTATACCAGCGTCAAGGATTTGCTTGGCGCTGTCGGGGGTACTCAAACAGAATTTCCGGCGCACTTTCCAACGCCGTGAAATCTCTCATGTAGGCGTAGCACTGCTTCGTTTTACTAACCGCAAAGATGCAGCTGATGTATTTACGCGCCCAATTTATGCAGCTCATGCTTTCTACTTCTCAACTATTTTCACGTCCCACGCTCCGAGCGTGATTTCATTCCCTGCCTTATCGCCCGAAAACAACTCTTTTCCGGCAGAAAACGGGTTTGGGATTGTTTTTTCTTCATCGCTGAAATTAAAAATATAGTGCAGCGTTTTTCCGAAATCGTTCTTCCCCGAGCGAACAATTATCGGAAAAGCCAAATTATTGGGCGTTGCTACGACATTCGCCTTTGCTGCCGCGCGGAGGATGATTTTTTCCAGCAATTTCTGCGAAGGGTACGCGCCAATGTAGTACAAATTTCCCTTTCCATAAGCGTTTTCGGTAATGCAAGCCCACTTGCCGAAAAACTTATGGTCGGCAAAGGCAAGCGGCGTGGCGGTTTCGGGGATAAGAAATTCGTACCATTCTCCCACCTGATTGCCGTTCAGCCCAAAATCATTATCCTTCAAAGGCAAAATCGGTATATTGGCGTATTCCTGATAGTAAAATCCGCAGGCTTTTCGCAAAATTGACGGCGCAAGCGTAGCGCGAACGGCGTTATGCTCGTTGGTATAGCCGCTTTTGAACATCATTACCGCAATGCCGCCGTTCTTTACAAATTCGTCTATCTTTTCCAGCAAGCTGTCGGCAGCCACGTACAAAGGCGGAATGACCAGCATTTTATATTTGCCGAAATCCGTCCATTTATCGCAGGGAATAATGTCGGCTTCGATATTTTGGTTGTACAGCGCGCTGTGAACTATGTACGAGGGATACTTGTCCCAATTGGTGTAGGGCATGAAGTTGAGCGCGTGGTACGAATCGTGGCTGAACAGTACGGCAACCTGATTTTCCTTTTTCAAGTTGACCAGCTTTGCGCCGATACGTTTCAGCTCTTTTGCGGTAGCCGAAAATTCGCGATAGACGCGATTGGGCTGCAAGTCCTGCCCCAAAATGCCGCGCCAGTAAGTTTCCTGCCCGTAGTGCAGCGTATGCCAGTGCCAGTACTCCACCATATTTGCGCCCGAAGCCAGATGCGCATAGACGTTTTGCCGCAGCTGCCCGTCGTAAGGCGGCTTCTGGTTTTTGCTGTCCCAGCCCTGCGCCTGCGCGTTGGTTTCGGTAATCAGGTAGTTCCCTTTGGCCACAGTGCGCATATAGTCGCCCGCGTATGCAATCCAGCGTCCGTCCTGCCGGTCTTCCACGTCGTGGTAAACGTTGATTGCGGGATACTGCATTTGCCGGAAGCTTTCCACTTGGTCAATATTATGAAAAGAAGGCATGAAGCAATGGGTGACAAATTGGTCTTTGCGGCGGTATTCGTTCACAATATCTACCTGCCAGTTCAGAAATTCGGCAAGCCGGAAGCGGTTGTAGCGCTCCCACTCGAGCTTGTAGGAAGGGTTTGTAACGCCGTCGCGCGGGTAAAATTCTTCCCACGTGTTAATGTTCATGCCCCAATAGTTCAAGCCCCATTCGCGGTTCAACGCTTTTAAATCATCATTAAAACGCTTTTTGACAAACTCAACAAACCCTTTGAAGTAACCCTCATTATTAATGCCTCGCGCTTCCACTTCGTTATCGACCTGATAACCGATAATGGCAGGGTGATGCGCAAAGTGTTCCATCATTTTTCGGAGAATTCTTTCGGAGAAAAACCGGTATTTTTCGTTGGTAATATCCATATTTTGGCGGATACCGTAATACTCCCTGCCGCCTTTGACGTGCTCCGCCAACACTTCGGGGTATTTATGCGCCATCCACGCGGGAATGGAGTAAGTCGGCGTTCCGAGAATAACCCGAATACCGGCAGCGTGCATTTTGTCGAGGATTTTGTCCATCCACGCAAACTCAAAAACGCCCTCCTGCGGCTCAAACAGCGACCATGTAGATTCGCCAACCCGCACCACCGATACATCGGCGGCTTTCATCATTCGTATGTCTTCATCCAAACGCTCTGTCGGCATATACTCGTGGTAGTACGCCGCGCCGTAGAGAATGTTGTCGAAGCGATATTGCGCCGAAAGGTTGCCAACCGCAAAGATGCAAAGGCACAAAGCTGCCGCCTTAAGCCGGTCAGGTTTTACCGTTGTCGTTTTAAATATTCCATATCTTCGAGATGTGGAATGTTGGGTTGCCGATAAAGCTGTTTTTGTTGTGTTCATTTTTTTTAATTTTTAGTTGCTAATAGCCAATCTGTAACATTCATCTGTTTTACGCCGTTTCGCGAGTTGGTTTCGTAGTCCATTGTGAGCAGAATCCGCTCGTTGTGGTCGGGAATTTTGTCGAAAGGCGCAAGCTCGCGAGCCAAAGTTGCCGGGTCTTGCACGGTTTGCGACACTTGATAGTAGGTGGTGTAGCCAACTTTGTTTCGCGCCACAAAATCCACCTCCAAATTATTGACTTTGCCTGTCCACACCTGATTATCACGCCTGATAAGCTCGAGATACACCACATTTTCGAGCAAATGCCCCGAGTCTGCCGCCAAATCTTTGCCAAGCAGTGCATTTCGCAGCCCCGTATCAACAAGGTAATACTTTTCCTGCGTTGAGAGATGCTCTTTGCCTTTCACATCGTAGCGGTTTGCCCGGTAAAAAAGGTATGCCGCCGTCAGCGTTTCGATATAGCTTGAGACAGTTTTATTGTCTATACGTAAATTATTGTTTTTCATCGTTTTGGCTATACTTCCGGCCGAAACAGGCGAACCGACCGTGTCCGTCAAAAAATTCACCACTTTGTAGTACGAATGTTCGGAATTGACGCGATAGCGCGTCAAAATATCGTTCTCGTAGATATTGTGAAAAACGTTTTGCAGGTACTGGTAAGCGTAGGTTGTACCGGCGGCGGCAAGCCGCACGGCTTCAGGAAAACCTCCGGTTGCGACAAATTCGGCAAACGCGCGCGGTATATTGTCGTTCATCCCCGTAAATTCCAGATATTCGGCAAACGAAAACGGTAAAACATTTATTTCAAACGCCCTCCCCGTCAGCAAAGTCGCCAGCTCGCTCGACAACAGGCAGGCATTTGAACCGGTAACATACAAATCGACTTCGGGATGGACAAACAGCCCCTCAAGCAGCTTCTCAAACTCAACAACGTTCTGGATTTCATCCAAAAAAACATAGTTTATTTTACCCGAAACAAGCGCAGCTTCGATAAATTCGTACACTTCGAGCCAACTTTTTTCCGCCAAAAAACGATACTCAGGTATATCGAAATTGATAGAGATAACTTGATTATCATCCGTTTCCGCTTTCAGTAGCTCCTGAAATTGCAACAATAATGTAGATTTTCCGCAACGGCGCACGCCCGTAACTACCTTTATTAAGTTCTGCTCGTGCAAAGTTTGCAGGGTTTTCAAATAGTTTTTGCGAATAACTTTTCCCATTTTTTTCTTTTGACTTATGATTTTAGGAACAAAGATACTACATTATTCCTAAAACTAAAAATATTTTTGAGGTTTTAGGAATTTAGGCATCGTTATTTTCCCAAAAGTTTCAATAAATCAAAAGTTATAGGAAATACCCACCGTGAATTTGAATAAATTCTCAATATTTCGCTTGTATTCACAATTTGCCATAACTATCTGTTATTCAACTAATTCATATACGATTATAACTTTTAGGAATAAAGGCGCTATGCTATTCCTAAAACTTAAAATATTTTTGATGTTTTAGGAATTTAGGCATCGTTATTTTCCTAAAAGTATGCACAAATCAGAAGTTATAGGAAGTACACACCGTAAATTTGAACAAATTTTCGATATTTCGCCTATATTCACAATTTACCACAACTATCTATTATTCAACTAATTTATCCATAATTGCAACTTTTGGGAATAAAAGCACTACGATATTCCTAAAACTTAAAATGTTTTTGATGTTTTAGGAATTTACGCGACACTATTTTCCTAAAAGTTTCAATAAATCAAAAGTTATAGGAAATACCCACCGTAAATTTGAATAATTTTTCGATATTTCGCCTATATTTCCAGTTTGCCCCATTGGTCTGTTATTCGCCTCATTTCGCTTGCGGTAATCGGTATTATAGAGCCGTGCCGGGGATGAAAATTCATGGATATTTCCGTATCAATCGCCTTAAATCTGTCCAAATCAACGCTTTCGCAAAACTGATACTGATGCTTTACATAAACGTCGTACATCATAATGTATTTGTCGCTGCCCGTCAGCTTGAAAACAAACGAACCCTCGACCGCTTCGCGCGTATCCTGCTTATACCCGGGCTGCTCTATCCAGCGACCGGAGGCAAGCGAATCGGTAATGGCAAGCTTTATGCCGTTGCCATGCCCTTCGGTCTTGTAAAACATGTAGTAAAGCCCGTTTTTCTCCACGATAGCCCCGTCGATACACGCTTTCCCGTTTTTCGGGAGGAAAAATGGCTTGGGTTCGCCCTCCAAACCGGTAAAATCCTTGTTTGCGTAAGCGTAGTAAATTATATCGGGAGCGTCGCCGTGCTTCATCGACCAGTAAATAAGGTATTTCCCCACAGACGCATCGTAAGCTGTCTGTGGCGCCCAAACCCGCTTCAAATCTTCCTGATTGGGGTACTTCTCCTGAATGCTTACAACGCTCGAAGTCCAGCTAATCAGGTCGCCGGATTTCATTAAAACCATCGCGCGGTTTGAATTCCAACCCTTCGACGAAGTCATATCGGTGCAGACCATGTAGAATGTCTTGCCGTCTTCCGCGCGAAGAATATGCGGGTCGCGCACTCCTCC
>JAITAP010000267.1 GCA_031284065.1 Prevotellaceae bacterium | reverse complement strand
TTTACGTAAACATCATAAATTGCTTTCCGGTTCTCTTTTACAATGCCCAGCTGCTCTAAGGAAAGGTACTCTATGTCTGCAACTTCTTCGGGCAGCCCTCCCAATGTGTTCAGAAACTCCATCATCAGCTGCTTGTTTCCGAATATTTTTTTAAACCCAAAATCAGTCTTCGGATTCATAAAGACGCCTGCTTCGGCAGCCTTTGACTTTTTACCTTTCCCTTTTGCCATAACGCTGAGGTATTCGTGTGTAAAAATAACTGTTTATTTGTAAAATACAAAAGTAGCAAAAAACGGTCGCTTTTTGTAATGCCTCAAAAAAAGATTTCGCCCATCTTAAATGATTTTTAAGGGTTTCTTTTTGGCGCAACGCCACAAATAAGGTTACCAAAGCCCGAAAAAATATTTTTCTGTAACCAAAATGCTACCTTTGCGTCAAAATGGGCATGGAGAATGAGCAGCTATACGTAAAGCAAACGCTGGAGGGCGACGCTAACGCCTTTGCCCACGTGGTGCACTTGTACAAGGACAAGATGTACGGGTTGGCGCTGCGCATTGTCCGCTCGCCCCACGACGCGGAGGATTTGGTGCAGGACGCTTTTGTGAAGGCATACGAAAATCTCCACCGGTTTAAGGGCAAATCGCAGCTGAGCACGTGGCTGTACAGGATTACCTACAACGCTGCCATTTCGTTTTTGCGCAAAAAAGGCGCTGCTTCCGGCCAAACTCGGCCGGCAGATGGCCGACAGCTGCACTATTCTTCGGCAAGCACGGACGGCCAGCTCGAAATGCAGCTGCAACGGCTTGAGCAGGCGCTGGAAATGCTGAGGGAGGATGACCGCGCTATTGTAACGCTGCACTACCGGCATTGCTGCGGGGTGGCGGAAATTGCCAAGATTGTGGGGTTGAGCGCGAGTAACGTTAAGGTGCGGCTGCATCGTGCGCGAAAAAAATTACAGGATTTAATGAACATTAATGGCCATGAGTGATACGCAACATAGCAACGACGATAGCTTATACCAGCTGTTTTTGCAGCTGCATCAGCCCGCAACCGGAGCGAATTTTGAGCGGGAAGTTATGCAAAAGATACGCATTGCGGCGCGAAAAAAGCGGGAGTCGAGAATGTGGGAGGTGAAATCTACCCTCCTTGCCGCCTCTGCCGCCGCCGTACTTGCCGTTGCCGCATGGATGGCAATGACGACGCTTGGGGAACAGCCGCCTCTTTTTGAGGCCGCTGTGCAGCAACTCACGTACCGGTGCAACGCCGGGTTGCTGCTGCTGTGCGAGGCGCTGTATAAAAAAGAAGCTGCTTACCTGATGATGGGGGTGGTATTTGCAGTCATTATTGCATATTTATCAAATCAAAAGGGTCTGAGCGCGTGGGATTTTTAAAATTCAGATTACGGTTTTGAACACAATTCATAAGAAAATACTCGCCGGCGAGCGCATCGCTGCCGACGAATGTCTTGCGCTGTACCGCTCGGCGTCGCTGCCGGCGCTGGGCGTTATGGCCAACGCGGTGCGGGAGCGGCTCAACGGAAAGTACGTTTACTTTAACCGGAATGTTCACATTGAGCCTACCAACATTTGCGCCAATCGCTGCCTGTTTTGCTCCTACCGGCGCGACGAAGGGCAGGAGGAGAGCTGGGATTTGAGCTTGGACGAAATTTTTGGCATTGCCCGGCAGTACGTCGGCTCGGGTATTACGGAGGTGCACATTGTGGGCGGCGTGCATCCCCGCCGCACGCTCAATTTTTACGAGGAGATGGTCAGCGGCGTGCGGCGGATTTTGCCCGGCGTGCACGTTAAGGCGTTCACGGCGGAGGAGCTGTGGCGCATGGCGCAGCAGGCGGGGCTTCCGGTGGGCGAGGCGTTGGCGCGGCTGAAAACGTGCGGGCTGCAATCCATTCCCGGCGGCGGCGCCGAAATTCTGGACGATGACGTTCGCGCCCAAATTTGCCCCGACAAAGTCGGGACGCAAGAGTGGCTGGAGGTGCACCAAAGCGCCCACGCGCAGGGTATCGTATCAAATGCCACCATGCTCTACGGGCACGTAGAGACGTATGAGCACCGCGTGAAGCACTTGCAGCGTTTGCGCGATTTGCAGGACAAGACGGGCGGCTTCAACGCATTTATTCCGCTCAAATACTTCAAAAAAAACAACCGGCTGTCGAGCGCAGGCGAGGTATCGGCTGTGGAAGAGCTGCGCAACATGGCGATATGCCGCATTTTTCTTGATAATATCCGCCACATTAAAGCCTACTGGGCTATGTGCGGCAAGGCGATGGCGCAGCTTGCGCTTTCGTTCGGCGCAGACGACATGGACGGCACAATTGACGACAGCACCAAAATTTACTCTATGGCAGGAGCCGACGACAAGTCGCCAAAGATGACGGTGGACGAATTGTGTGCAATGGCGCGTCAATCCGGCTTTATTCCCGTAGAAAGAGATTCTCTTTACCATGCAATTAAGCAATATTAACGAATTTTGCTTTGATTTTCGGCACAGCGGGGTTTACTTTGTAGCCTGTACGCAGAGTTGTAACTTACTTATATGGGGAAAAAATTAAAAATCAGCAAAAAAAGCACGAGGACAGCGCAAGACTTTCTGTGGCGAATGTGGGATAATTTTTACGTGCGCCATCTCCTTATGGCGACGTGCGTGGTGACGCTTGCGCTGCTGGTTGTCAGCTTGTGGCTGATGATTTATACGCGGCACGGGCAGACCTTTGCGCTCCCCAATTTCACAGGCTTGTCGCTTACCGACGCGCAGCGTCTTGCCCAAGAAAAGCATTTACGCATTGAGGTTATCGACTCGGTGTTTATTGCCGGCAAGCAGCGCGGCTCGGTGGTAGAGCAAAACCCTAAACCCAAAGTGCGGGTGAAAGATAACCGAACGGTTTTTTTGACGACGAACGCCATGAGCGCCAAAAAAGTGAACGTTCCGCCCGTTGTAGGCTTGTCGCTACGGCAAGCTAAGGCGACTATTGAGCTGCACGGGTTGGAGGTGGGACGGCTATTGTTTGCCTACGACATGGCTTCGGGCAACGTGATTGGGCAATTCCACGCCGGACGTACGCTGCGAGGCAACGAGCAGCTGATATTCGGCAGCAAAATAGACCTGAAAATCGGCAAAAGCCAAAGCTCGGAGTACACCGCGCTGCCGCAGCTTAGGGGGCTTTCGCTTCCGCTTGCCAAGAGCAGCATTATAGAAGCCTCGCTGAACATTGGAACAATCCGGTATGACGAATCGGTAAAAACGTTGTCGGATAGCCTTGAGGCGAAAGTCTATGCGCAGTACCCGCCCGCAGGCGAGCACGCCTCGCTGGAGGTTGGCTCGCCCGTTAATGTTCAGCTTACGGTTCACGCAGCCCGCTTGGGAGAATAATATTGACATGATAAAATTTCGACATATTGGGGCATTACTGTTTACGATGGTTGCCGTTGCTCCGACAACGCCAGCGCAGGAGGCGCTGCAACGCTTGTTCTCACGCCCAAAGCCTGCCGCTCTTGCGCCGGTTGCCGCCCGCCAGCTTGCGCCGAGCGTCCCCGACACGCTTGACTTACCCTTTTTTGACGACTTTTCGCAGCAGCCGTACGGCCTGACCGACCACAGGAAGTGGGCGGACAACGCAGTGTTCATAAACGACGCCTACGGCATAAACCCACCCACCAAAGGCGTTGCCACGTTCGATATTCTGGACGGCAGCGGGCACGTGTATAAGCACGTGAGCAGCTCGCCCGCAGGCGCAGATACGCTCGCCTCAAAGCCAATACGCCTGACCCCCGCCGACGTTGGCGTGTACCTCAGCTTTGCTTACCAGCCCAAAGGGATGAGCGACGACATGCCGGAGCGCGCCGATTCGCTGACGCTACAGCTCTACGCCCCCGGTCTGGGCTGGATTTCGGCGTGGCACGCCTTTCCCGACACATTCCGCGTTGATTCGGTAAAGGTGTTGAAGGAAAAATATTTTTTGCAAACGCCATACGACAAAATATCCTCAAGCAAGGACATTACCACGCAGTTTTTTAAGGTGATTATCGGCGTAAGCGACGCCAAATTTTTGCAGCCGGGCTTTCGCTTTCGCTTTATCAACTACGCCACGCGAGGCAGCGCCGATGTTTTGGGCAAGCTGAGCAACTGCGATATTTGGAACTTGGACTTGGTTTACCTCAACAAAGACCGCAACGATTCCGACACTATGCTCACCGATGTAGCCATAGCGCGACCCACGCAAAAGCTACTCAAGGAATACTACGCTATGCCGTGGCGGCACCTCAAGAATAGCACTACGGCGCAGCGGGAGCAGCTGGTCAACGCTACCGGCGGAACGGGGGTAGCCATTACCTACAGCGTGGGCAACTTGGAGGCAACCCCAACGGGGTTTCGTGCCGAATTTGAAGCATCGTGCGTCAAAGGAGCTGCCTCCGTTCAAACAAAAAAGTACTCCGGCGGCGCGAATAATATTCAGGCCGATACAACCCGTACATATACTTTCAACCTGCCGCTGAATGATTTCTTAAATGCGCCGCAGGCAAATGCCGATTCGGTTGCCTTTGATGTTAAGACCATTATTTTTGACTATGCGGTCAACCCGAAGCTGCTGGCCGAGTTGCGCACAAACGATACCGGAGTTTTTCGTCAGGAGTTCTACTCCTACTACGCCTACGACGACGGCTCTGCCGAGAATGGATTTGGTATTTTTGGCGCAAACGTTACAAACGCAAAGGTGGCGGTAAAATACTTCTCGTACCTGCGCGATACGCTTAGCGGCATTTACATTCACTTCAACAGCACGCAGGACAGCGGGAACATGAAGCCGTTCAAGCTTGCGGTGTGGAGCGACAAGGGCGGCCTGCCCGACGACGACAACATGCCGTACCTTGAGCCGAACCTCACGCCCCGCTACGACAGCCTCAACACGTTTACGTACTACAAGCTGGCGCACCCTGTGGTGGTCGAAGGCACATTCTACGTGGGGTGGGTGCAGCAGGCGTCGGTTATGCTCAACGCGGGCTTTGACCGCAACAACTGCCCCGAAAACAAAATGTTTGTCAGCGCCAACGGCTACACGTGGCAGCGCTCGGTGTACGACGGGCAGGGTGCGCTCATGGTGCGCCCGTCGTTTGCAAGGCGAGCGGACTACTCCAGCGCGGTTGCCCGCAACGCAGAGCCGCGCATCCGCATTAGCGTTTACCCCAACCCCGTGCGCGACGAGCTAACCCTGAGCTTGCCCGACGAGCTGCGCGAAGCGCCGTTGAGGATTGAAATTTTCAACCTCTCGGGGCAGCGCGTATGCTACGAAACGCTTGCCTCCAACGTGGTAAACGTTGCGCGCCTGCCGCAGGGAGCCTACTTTATTCGCCTTAGCCGGAAAGAAAAAAATGTAGGCTACGCAAGGTTTGTGAAGAATTGAAAATCGAAGATTGAAAATCAGTAGGACCGTTGAACCATAACGCAGCCACCGACGACCCCGAAGAATCGGACATGTACGAGCACTTCAGCTTTGCGGCAGACAAGGGGCAAGCCGTTGTGCGGGTGGATAAATTCCTGACCAACCGGCTGGAGCACGTGTCGCGCAACCGCGTGCAGAACGCTGCCGCCGCCGGAAATATTCTGGCTAACGGTACGCCCGTAAAATCAAATTACAAGGTAAAGCCGCTTGATGTTGTTTCCGTTGTCTTGCCTTACCCGCCGCGCGTTGTAGAGATTATCCCCGAAAATATCCCGCTCGACATTCTGTACGAGGACGACGATTTGATTGTGCTCAGCAAGGCGGCGGGCATGGTGGTGCACCCGGGGCACGGTAACTTTAGCGGCACGCTGGTAAACGCGCTCGCCTGCCACCTGCAAGACCTGCCGCTGTTCAAGACGGGAAGCGTCAGGGCGGGGCTTGTGCACCGCATCGACAAAAATACGTCGGGCGTTATGGTGGTGGCAAAAAACGATATTGCGCATAACCGCCTCGCCAAGCAATTCTTTGACCACACCATTGAGCGCCTCTACGTGGCCTTAGCGTGGGGCACGCCCGACCCTCCGGAGGGAACAATCACGGGTAACATTGGGCGCAACATTCGCGACAGAATTAAAATGCAGGTTTTTCCTGACGGAGAGCAGGGCAAGCACGCCGTTACGCACTACCGCGTGACGGAAAACTTTGGCTACGTTTCGCTCTTGGAGTGCAGGCTGGAAACGGGGCGAACGCACCAAATCCGCACGCACATGGAGTACATTGGCCATCCGCTGTTCAACGACGAGCGGTACGGCGGGAGCGCGATTTTGAAGGGGACAACGTTTACCAAGTACCGGCAGTTTGTACAAAATTGCTTTGAGGCGTTGCCTCGCCACGCTTTGCACGCAAAGGTGCTGGGCTTTGCGCATCCCTCTACGGGAGAAGCCATGCGCTTTGAAACGCCGCTGCCGCAGGACATGGCAACGGTGGTGGAGCGGTGGCGAAAGTACGGAAATTGCTGACGGCGGCTACGTAAAATGTGAATGTTGCATAATTTCCTGCTGCACGGTTGCTTCGGCAACGGAAATAAAAGGCTGCTCTTCGCTGTGCAACCCGACCACAAAGTTCAACAGCTCCTTTTCCATGCTTTCGGCTTCGGATAAAAACGGCAGGGAAAGCATTTCCCCGTCAAGCATCCTGACGTTTGCCGTGCGCGTCAGCACATCTACCGCCGCTACGCCCTTGCCGCCGAAAAAGCGCAGCTCGTGCCGCGCCGAAAAAGCGCCGCTGCTCAACCAAAAGTAGGCGCACGCCGTGTTGACAAAGTCGGTGCGAAACCCAAGTACGTCAACGTTGCCGGAAACAGCGACGCGCAGCTTTTCCACCTTGCTTAGCTTGGCTTTCACGGCGCTTGACACGGCTGCCGCCTCCGTGTGCAGCTCGGCTGTCGTTAACGGCTTGTTGCTCTCAAAATCGCGATACACCTGCACAAATTTCACCCCGCCAATCCGCTGCAACACGTCGAAGATACGCCATTCGTACAGCTGAGAAGCCGAGAATTGCAGCTTTACGCCGGCTTCGGCAACCAGCTTTTCCAGCTGCTGAAGCTCTTCCGGCAGCAACGTGTGACGCTGCACAAAGAGGTGGCAAAGAGAATGTACATACGGCCCTGCCTCCGTGAGCGAGCGCAGCGTGTGCACAAACACCATGTTGACGTCGCTAACAGCGTTATCCCACGTGGCGTTGAGCGTTGTAGCGCAGCCAAGTCGCTGTAGGCAACGGACAAAATCGTCGTTTTCATTGGTAAAGTTCAACAGCAGGGCTCTCATGTTGTCGGGTTTTGATTATGCAAAAATAGCTAACGTAAGGGTAGATAGCTATCTTATTTATCAACACACTGTTAACTTTGACCGTAAGAGTATGGTAGTAAGGTGAATGTATTTTATTTGGTGAAAAATTCTCCCTTTATATCCTTGTAGAACTTGGATTTTTCATGTAAGTTTGCACAAAAAAAATAATATGCAGCTTGATTCGCTTCAACATAAAGGATTACGTCAGCGATTATTGCAGACGTTGTATGCCAAGGGCGTGAGCGATGAGCGGGTGCTTACGGCAATGGGGAGCGTTCCGCGCCACTTTTTTCTGGAGAGCGGACTTGACAAAATTGCCTACGACGACAAGGCGCTCCCCATCGGAGCCGGGCAAACCATTTCGCAGCCGCACACTGTGGCGTGGCAAACGCAGCTGCTAAACGTTGCGCAGGGCGAAAAGACGCTGGAAATAGGGACAGGCTCCGGCTATCAGGCGGCGGTGCTGTGCGAGCTGGGCGCTGACGTGTACAGCATTGAGCGGCAACGTGTGCTGCACGGCAAGGCAAAAAGCTTGCTGACGCAAATGGGCTACCGCCTTACCCTTATTTACGGCGACGGCTTTGAGGGGCTGCCCGAGCACGCGCCGTTTGCAAAGATAATCGTAACCTGCGGCGCAGGCCATATACCGCAGCCGCTGCTCAACCAGCTGGCTGTGGGCGGGCGAATGGTTATTCCCGTGCAGGACGGAAATTCGCTCTACATGTTCGTTTTTGACAGGGTAAGCGAAACCGAAATCAGGCAAACCAAGCTCAAAGAATGTGCATTTGTGCCCATGTTGCAGGGCGTTAGCTAATAGAAAAATGTATGAAAGTAAAAACGTTTGTATTTAACTCTTTCAGGGTCAACACCTACGTGGCGTGGGACGAAAGCGGCGAGTGTATCTTTATAGACGCCGGCTGCTACACCGAAAGGGAGCAAGACCGCGTAGAAAAATTCGTTGCTGCGCAAAACCTCAGACCCGTTGCGCTTGTCAACACCCATGCGCACGTTGACCACATTGTGGGCAACGCTTTTTTGTGCAAGCGCTACGGCATAGACAGCTACCTGCACAAGGATGATTTTTATAACCTCAGCTACGCCGCCGAGCACGGCGCAATGTTCGGTTTTGAGCTGCAAACGCCGCCAACGCCAAAAGCGCTCGGCGACAGCGTTACGTTTGGCGGCACGCAGCTGCAAACGCTGCACACGCCCGGGCACAGCAAGGGCTGTGTTTCGCTTTACGCCGAACAGCAAGGCGTGGCGTTTACCGGCGACACGCTGTTCAAGGGCAGCATTGGCCGCTCCGACCTGCCCGGCGGAGACCTCAACGAGCTCATGACCAGCCTGCACCTCGTGCTGATGCGCCTCCCCGACGCTACCGCCGTAATGCCGGGGCACGGCTTTGAAACCGCTATCGGCGACGAAAAATGGCAAAATCCGTTTCTACAGCCGGAAGAACGCTAACCGGAGTTTTGCCATCTTGAGAAACGGGGCGGACATAAAGCCTCGCTTCCACCTCATTTTAGCAACAAAACAGCCTCCGCAGCGCAGCCAGCCTCTTAAAGGTGGAAAGTGGCAATTTGTCCATAAAATTGCATGAATTATGACAAAAAAAGGAGTGAAGATTCGCGTAATTTTGCAGGCGATAGCAACTCGCTAAAGTTATGCCATGCAAAGCATAGCCAACTTGCAGCTCGCGGTGGGCGTATGCGGCATTTTTCCATGCTTTATTCAAAATTTCCAATTCATAATTCGTTGCCAAATGAAGCCAGCTGCCACGTTCCTGCTCCTCTGCCTCGCCTGCCACGCGCACGCGCAAACCATTTCTGTTGCCGATTTCGGCGTACGCGCCAACTCTTTTGCGGACGCTGTTGAGGGGGTAAAGCAAGCCATTGCAGCCTGCAAGGTGCAGCCCGGCGCAGCGCTGGTATTCCCCAAGGGGCGTTACGATTTCTATCCGGATAGCGCCGAAAAAAGAGAGTACTACATTTCCAACACTTCGTCGGAAACGGAGTGCCCCTCGAAGGTAAAAACCATCGGGCTGCTGTTTGAGGATATGAAAAACCTGACCATCGAGGGCAACGGCTCACGCTTCGTGCTTCATGGCAAGATGATTAGCTGGGCGTTCATTCGCTGTGAGAACGTGCTGCTCCAAAACATTGCTGTTGACTTTGAGCGTCCCACCATCTCGGAGCTGGCGTTTGCTGAGGTTAGCCCAAGCCGCGTGGTTGTCAACGTGCACCCCGACTCAAAGTACGACCTCATTGACGGAAAATTGTGCTTTTACGGCGAAAAGTGGACAATGCGCAGCACGTTCTCCATTCTGACGGATTCCGTTGAGGGCACTGCGCTGTACAGCTCTTTTGACCCGTTGAGGGAGGGTCGGGCAACAGAGCTGTCCCCCAACCGGCTGAGCGTTGAGGGCAGCTTTGGCGGTACGAACTACAAGGTCGGCAAAACGCTCACCATACGCGACCCCGACCGCGACCACGTTGGCGCGCTGGTAAGCAACTCCGTAAATGTTCGGCTAAAAAATATCGACATGCACTTTATGCACGGCTTGGGCATAGTGAGCCAATTCTCCGAAAATCTCGCCTACACGAGGGTTAGCGTATCGCCCTCGCGGGGACGCACGATAGCCAGCTTTGCCGACGGCATGCACTTTTCGGGGTGCAGGGGGCATATTCTGGTGGATAGCTGCCGCTTCAAGGGGCTGCACGACGACCCAATGAACGTGCACGGCACCTACCTTCGTATCACGGCGCAGCCGTCGCCGCAAACCGTTGTCGTCCGGTTTATGCACTCGCAGACTTACGGATTTCAAGCTTTCTACGAGCGCGACGCCGTTGCCTTTATCCACGCTCCCTCGCTCCAGTTGCGGGGAATGGCGGTGGTGAAGAACGTCAGGCGAATATCCGAAAGGGAAATGCTGCTGGAGCTCTCCGCGCCGCTACCCTCCGGCGTTGGAGTAAGCGATTGCATAGAGAACCTCACGTGGACGCCCTCGCTCACGGTGCGCAATTGCCGCTTTGAAATGACCAACACTCGCGGGTTGCTCGTTACCACGCCGCGCAAGGTGGTGATAGAGGACAACCACTTTTACCGGACGGGGATGTACGCTATCCAGATTTCGGGGGACGCAGGCAGCTGGTACGAATCCGGCGCTGTGCGCGATGTTACCATTCGCCGTAACATTTTTGAGGAGTGCGGCTACAATCGCGGTTGGCGCGACAGCTACGCCATTGCCGTCAACCCGGAAGTGCACGAGCTGGTGGAGGGGCGCTACGTGCACCGCAACATTCGCATCCTGAACAACGTGTTCAAGCTGCTCGACGGGCTGGCGCTCAAAGCCAAAAGCGTTGACGGGCTTACCTTCAAAGGAAACGCCGTCGGGCGCAGCGCATGGACGCCGCCGTTAAGGTCTGCCTCTGACCCCAGCGAAAACCCGGCGGGGCCTTTCCTGCTGGAAAGCTGCAAAAATGTAGAAATATTGAATAACTCCAGCGAGTAGCTACAACTTGCCGAAGTACCCTTGCGCAAGCTGGGTAAAGAAGCAAGGGCGAAATCGTGCACGCCTCATTCCGCCGGGAATGTAAGGTTGAGGGGAGATGAAGCGATAATCATTCATTAATCATTACTTCTTCGATTGGTAATTTCTGCAATATACCTTATCTTTGCCGGAACAGTAGCGAATGTTTAAGTAGCTCAACGTATAGTTTTCAACTCAATAAAATGTAAGATGAAAAAGCGAGTCATCATCAGCATAGGCCGGCAGTTTGGCAGCGGCGGTCGCCTCATAGGTCAAAAATTGGCGAAAGACCTCGCCATTGCCTGCTACGACAAGGAGCTGCTTGCAGAGGCGGCAAAGGAAAGCGGGCTGTGCGGCGAGGTGTTTGAGAAAGCCGACGAGCGAACCTCCAGCGGGTTGCCGTACGTCTTTTCGATAGGATTTCCAAACTTGGGCGTCTATACGCCCTACCCCGACATCCTGTCCAACGAGCGGCTGTTTTTGCTCCAGAGCAACGCCATTCGCAGCATTGTGGACAAGGGCGAGTCGTGCGTGCTGGTGGGGCGTTGCGCCGACTACGTGCTGCGCGACAACCCCGACCTGCTCAGCTTTTTTATCCACAACAAGCCCGAAAACCGCCTCAAAGCTATTGCCGAGCTGCACCACGTGAGCAACGGCGAGGCTAAGGAAATGATGCGGAAGGCCGACAAGTCGAGAGCTGCCTACTACAAGTACTACACGGACAAGGAGTGGGGAATGTCGTCGTCGTACCACTTCTCCATTGATGTTTCGTTGCTGGGAATTGACGATACGGTGGCGCTGATAGAGGCAATCGTGGAGAAAAAGTTGCAAGCTTTCAGCTAAATTTGCCACACCTGATTTTCAACTTTCAATATTTCAACTAAAATGAAGATACGGCTAATTGTAATGATTTTTTTGCAGTACGCGGTGTGGGGAGCGTGGCTTATTTCGCTGGGGGCGTACCTTGGCGGCGTTTTGCACTTTGATGGCGTACAGACGGGCAGCATTTTTGCCGCTATGGGCATTGGCTCGCTGTTTATGCCTGCCATCATGGGCGTTATTGCCGACCGGTGGGTTCCGGCGCAAAAAGTATTGGGATGCTGCCACATTGCGGCGGCGCTCCTGCTGATTGCCGCCGCCCCGCAAACCGACTACGCGCGGCTGTACCCGCTCCTGCTGCTGAGCGTTATGTTCTACATGCCGACCATTGCCCTTTCCAGTTCGGCGGCGTACAGCGCGCTGAGCCGCGCCGGTATGGACGCGGTTAAGGCGTTCCCGCCCATCCGCGTGTGGGGCACGGTGGGCTTTATTTGCGCTATGGTGGCGGTAGATTTGCTGAAGCTTGCCGCCTCCGCCAACCAGCTCTACCTGTCGGCAGCGCTGGGGCTGACGCTTGGCGCATACGCTTTCACCCTGCCCGGATGCGCGGTGAGCCGGAGCGCAGAGAGCAAATCGTGGGTGGAGAGCCTCGGGCTGAAGGCATTTTCGCTGTTCAAGCAAAAGAAAATGGCGATTTTCTTCACCTTTTCGATGCTGCTCGGCATGTCGCTGCAAATAACCAACGCCTTTGGCAACGACTACCTGACAAACCATTTCGGAAACATGCCGGAGTACGAGGGTACGTTTGGGGTAGAGCACGCAAATATTCTAATTTCGCTTTCGCAGCTCTCCGAAACGCTGTGCATACTGCTGATACCGTTTTTCATGAGCCGGTTTGGCATAAAAAAGGTCATGCTTATTTCGATGCTTGCGTGGGTATTCCGGTTTGGCTTGCTGGGTGCGGGCAATCCGGGCTACGGCGTGTGGATGCTCATCCTGTCCATGCTGGTGTACGGCGTGGCGTTTGACTTTTTCAACATTTCGGGGTCGCTGTTCGTAGAGCAGGAAACCGATAGCGCCGTCCGCTCCAGCGCGCAGGGCGTTTTTATGATTATGACCAATGGATTTGGGGCGCTTATCGGGTCCTACGTTGCCGGAGCCGTAGTAGATGCGTACGGATGGCCATTTTCGTGGTATATCTTTTCGGCCTACGCGCTGACGGTAGCGGTGGTTTTTGCCCTCCAGTTCAAGCCAAAACGCGCGTAGGGGCGGTTCGCGAACCGCCCCTGCGCCTCACAACCAAAAATCGCTCGGCATACCGGTGTTTTTCCATTGCATTGCTTTGGCGCTATCCGGCTTTTCCATCAGCTCTAAGGGAACAAGCTCGCTGGTACAAATTATTCTGTTTCGGCTCTTATGCTCGGCAACATGCGCTGTGGCATGGGCTTTATCTCTTTTTGTGCTTTTTTTCATCGTAAATAATTTTTATGTAAGATGTAGAACGATACGTTTTTTCAGCAGGTTTGCTTTTTTGCGTATGGCAAATTCGTTGGGTCGGTTTTCGCCGCACCCAACCGTGAATTGCACGACTTATCTACAAGATACTAAATTTTCTTCACTTATGCTCTTTCGTGTAGCATTAAATGCTATCTTTGCAGGATTTTTTATTTGAGTAAAATTCAAAAACAAAACGCTATGATCTATTCACATGAAGTTGAGCATCAGTGCATTGTAAAACAAGGATACATGCACGGCGCTGCCCCAATTCCCGAAGAGGGGAGGTGGGTCAAATCAAAAGAAGTAAAAGACATCTCCGGCCTTACGCACGGCGTGGGCTGGTGCGCCCCCCAGCAGGGCGCCTGCAAGCTGACGCTGAACGTAAAGGACGGCATTATTGAAGAGGCGCTGCTGGAAACCGTCGGATGCTCCGGCATGACGCACTCTGCGGCGATGGCTGCCGAAGTGCTGCCCGGCAAAACAATACTGGAGGCGCTCAACACCGACTTGGTGTGCGACGCTATCAACACCGCCATGCGCGAGCTGTTTCTGCAAATTGCCTACGGGCGCACGCAGAGCGCATTTAGCGAAGGCGGGCTGCCCATTGGCGCGGGGCTGGAGGATTTGGGAAAGGGATTGCGCTCGCAGGTGGGAACAATGTTTTCGACCAAAGCCAAAGGCGTGCGCTACCTCGAAATGGCCGAAGGCTACATCAACCGCATGGCGCTCGACAGCGACGGCGAGGTGATTGGCTACGAGTTTATCCACATGGGCAAAATGATGGACGCCATCAAAAAGGGAGCCGACGCCAACGAGGCGCTCAAAAAGGCAACCTCTACCTACGGCAGATTTGCCGAAGCTGCAAAGTATATTGATCCACGTCACGAATAAAAATTTTTAAACACTATGGCACTATTTGAAAGCTACGACCGCCGCATTGAGCAGGTAAATGCGGCGCTTAGCCAATACGGAATAAAAGACCTCGACGAGGCAAAAAAGATTTGCGCCGACAAGGGTATCGACGCGTACCAGATATGCAAGGATATTCAGCCTATTGCCTTTGAAAATGCAGCGTGGGCCTACGTTGTGGGCTGCGCTATTGCCATCAGAAAAGGCGCCGAAAAAGCGTCGGATGCGGCGCAAGCCATTGGCGAAGGCTTGCAGGCGTTCTGTATACCCGGCTCCGTTGCCGACGACCGCAAGGTGGGCATTGGGCACGGCAACCTCGCGGCAATGCTGCTGCGCGAAGAAACAAAGTGCTTCGCTTTCCTCGCCGGGCACGAAAGCTTTGCCGCCGCAGAGGGCGCTATTGGCATTGCAAAATCGGCAAACCGCGTGCGCAAGGAGCCGCTGCGCGTAATCCTCAACGGGCTGGGCAAGGACGCCGCCATGATTATTTCGCGCATCAACGGGTTTACCTACGTGCAAACGCAATTTGACTACGCCACCGGCAAGCTGAACGTGGTGAAAGAAAAAGCCTACTCCGCCGGCGACCGCGCCAAAGTGAAGTGCTACGGCTGCGACGACGTGCGCGAAGGCGTGGCCGTAATGCGCAGCGAGGGCGTGGACGTTTCCATCACCGGCAACTCTACCAACCCGACGCGCTTTCAGCACCCCGTGGCGGGCACCTACAAAAAGGAGTGCATGGAGCAGGGCAAAAAGTACTTCTCAGTGGCTTCGGGCGGCGGCACAGGCCGCACGCTGCACCCCGACAACATGGCGGCAGGACCCGCCTCGTATGGCATGACCGACACGATGGGGCGCATGCACGGCGACGCGCAGTTTGCAGGCTCGTCGTCGGTGCCGGCGCACGTTGAGATGATGGGCTTCCTTGGCATGGGCAACAACCCTATGGTAGGGGCTACCGTAGCGGTGGCGGTGGCCGTTGAGGAGGCGCTGAAAAAGCAGTAAGCAACCCGGTCGGCTGTCGGCTACTCGCAGCCAAACGGTCAATTCCGGCAAAGAGGGCGTACCAAAATCAGATTTTTCGCCGCTTGCAAGCAATGCAATGGCGTTAGTTCAAGATTTTGGCGCGTCCTCTTTTCGTATGCTGCCCCCGTCCCGAATGGGATGCAGCCTGAACGTGCAAGGTTTTTGCCTTGCTCCAATTATACGAGCAGGTTCTACCTGATGCGGGGCTTCGGTCAAGAAAAATGCTCACCGCTGTTTTTTCAGCGCAAAGGTCAGCGATACTACCGTTACCCCAAACAGCGCAATAATACATAGCGCCCAGCGCAGCCCAACGGCGTCGGCAGCAAAGCCTACCACCGGCGGACCCATCAGCAGCCCAAAAAAGGAAACCGACGAAACGGTGGCAAGGGCAACGCCCGGCAGCATTTTTTTTGAATGTCCCGCCAAGCTGTAGCAGATGGGAATGGTGGGGGATATGCCTGCGCCGATGAGCAAAAAGCCTGCGGTGGAAAGGGCAATGCTTGGCGAAACGACCGCCAGCAACAGCCCCGCAACAATGGTAACGCCGCCAAAGCGTATTACGTTGATATGCCCGAAGCGCGTAATGAAGCGGTCAACGATAAACCGTCCGATGGTCATGCTGCACATGGCGGCAATGTAGCCCAGGCGGACAAAATTTTTGGAGGTTGCCACCACCTGCTCAAAGTAAATGCTGCTCCAGTTGAACACAGTGCCTTCGCACACCATGTTGGCAAAGGCTATCAGGCCTATCACCAGCACGTAGCGGTCGGGGCGCGTGAAAATTTTTTGCTGATTTTCGTCGATACTCTTTTGGTGTGCGTCGCGCGGCAGTATGGAGCGGTGCATGGCGAGCGCGATGCAAAGTATCAGGGCGTAAACAATGGCAAAATGCAGCGTTGGCGAAATACTTAGCGCAACCATCAGCGCACCCGTCAGCGCGCCGACAAACCCCGCCATTGACCACAAGCCGTGAAATACGCCCATGATGCTGCGCCGGTACAGCCGCTCTACGCCTACGGCCTGCGTGTTGACCGATATGTTGGAGAGATTGGCAAATACGCCGAACAAAAAGAGTACCGCGTACAGCTGCATGAGCGACCCCGCCAAGCCAATACCTATCAACGCCAGCGGGTACGTCAGCGCGGCAATGATGAGCATCAGCCTGCTGCCAAACTTGCTAACCAGATAGCCCGCCAGCGCCATAGTAACAAATTCGCCTGTGGGAATAATCAGCAATGCGCTGCCCAGCTGGGATGCGCTCATGTTTAGCATATTCTTAATATCGGGGATACGGCTTGCCCAGCTGGCAAAAACAAGCCCCTGCGCAAAGTAAAATGCGCTAACGGAAACCCTGTACCATGTTTTGGTTTTAAACCGTCGCCGTGAGACTGACATAAGGTGTTAGCTTTTAGCGTTGAAAAGATGTAAGCTTAGCGCATACAAAAAACCCCTGTAAGATTTTAATCTTACAGGGTTTTTCTTGTCTCCTGCTGCCATTAAAACATAGGGAAAATAGAGGTTGCCGGAGTTGGCCTTGACGCTTTCTTTGCGGGCGCGGCTTTTTTTGCGGGCGCGGCTTTTGCGGTAGCTGTCTTTGCAGGCGCGGCTTTCTTCGCAGGCGCGGCTTTCTTTGCGGGCACAGCTTTCTTTGCAGGCACAACTTTCTTTGCTGGCGCAGCTTTTTTCGCGGGCACAGCTTTCTTTGCGGGCGCGGCTTTCTTTGCGGGTGCAGCTTTCTTTGCGGGTGCAGCCTTCTTTGCAGGTGCGGCTTTCTTTGCGGGCACAGCTTTCTTTGCGGGCGCAGCTTTCTTTGCAGGTGCGGCCTTCTTTGCGGGCACAGCCTTCTTTGCGGGCGCAGCCTTCTTTGCAGGTGCGGCTTTCTTTGCGGGCGCAGCCTTCTTTGCAGGTGCGGCTTTCTTTGCGGGCGCAGCTGGTTTTGCTGCCGGTTTAGCAGCGGTTGCTTTCTTTGCTACCGTTTTTGCGGGCGCAGCCTTTTTTGCCGCCGGTTTGGCAGCGGTCGTTTTCTTTGCTGCCGGCTTGGCAGC
>JAITAP010000086.1 GCA_031284065.1 Prevotellaceae bacterium | reverse complement strand
TGATATTTTTAAGGCGTAGCGCAAAACCTCAGCCTCCCGCTGCCTCCTCTCCCCACCGAAACGCTTCGACCTCAACGCCGGCAAGGGTTAGCGCACGGTTTACTACCGTCATGGCAAGGTTTTGTATGCTCTGCGGGCAGCTGTAGAAAGCGGGGCTTGCGGGACAGATAACGCCGCCGGCTTCGGTTACGGCCACCATGTTGCGCAGGTGAATGAGGCTGTACGGCGTTTCGCGCACCACCAGCACGAGCCGCCGCCGCTCCTTGAGCATCACGTCGGCGGCGCGGCAAACGAGGTTGTCCGCCGCGCCCGCCGCAATGCGGGCAAGCGTCCCCATGCTGCACGGCGCAACCAACATGCTCTCAAACCGCGACGACCCCGACGCAAACGGGGCGTAAAACGAACGGCTGTCATACGCCTTCACGGGCAGCGCCGCCAACAGGTCGTCGGCGTTGCAGCCCAGCTCGTGGCGAAAAACATCGCGACCGCTGTCGGAAAAAACAACGGCAACCTCCCCTACCTGCCCGCGCAACGCGCACAGCGTTTCCAGCAGCAACTTGGCGTAGAGCGCGCCGCTTGCGCCGGTTACGGCAACTACTATATTCTTTTTCATCGCATTTTTATTGGCTCAACGCCTGATTTTTTTAGCGCGCGGACTGGACAGATTTTATTCCTTTCACCGGTTGCTCAAATCTGTTTAAGCTGCGCTACCTGCGGACAGGGGCAATTAAATTCGCTTCAAATCGTGTAGTCGTCAAAAATCTGGTTCATGCTGTTGGCGGGCTTCGGGATTTTGATGTTTCCCTTGTTTGCCGCAGGCACGCCCGCCGCAAGGCTATGGGGAGGCACGGCGTGGAGCACCACGCTTCCCGCGCCGATGATAGAGCCCTCGCCCACGACAATGTCGCCCAGCACCGTTGAATTTGCGCCCAGCAGGCAGTTTTTCCGGATGGTAGGGTGTCGCTTGCCCGTTTCTTTCCCCGTTCCGCCCAAGGTTACCCCGTGAAGAAACGAAACGTTATCCTCCACAATGGCGGTTTCGCCCACCACAAGCCCCGTAGCGTGGTCAATAAATATTCCCTTGCCTATCTGCGCGGCGGGGTGAATGTCCACGCCGTAGAGCTGCGACGTGCGGCTTTGAATGTAGCAGGCGAGGTAACGCTGCCCGTCCAGCCACAGCCAATGGGCAACTCTGTGCAGCTCCAGCGAGTGGTATCCCTTGTAGAACAGCAGCGGCTCAAGGAAGGCGCTGGCGGCGGGGTCTTTCTCAACTATCGCCAAAAGGTCGTACACGGCATTTTCCGCAATGTTTTTATCCTTTTCCAGCGCACCGGCTATGGCCTGATGCAGGTCTATGCCCTCGTGGGCAAACAGCCGCCGGTTGGCAAGAATGGCGGTCAGCGACGGCTCAAACCCCTCGTGCCGGATGACCAGCTGCTCCAGCAAATTTTTGAGGGGCTGCTCCTTCTCCGCAACCCTGACAGCCTCTTTCCGTAACGCTTCCCAGCTAAACGCGCCATATTTTTTTTGCTTCATTGCTCACACTTGTTTACTATCAACAAAAACAGCTCGACACTTTTCTACTGCTCTACACGCTTTTCCTCAAACATCAGCTCCGGCTCAAGGTCGGCCGGAAGCATTGCCACCGGTATCTCCTTGTCGGACTTAAGCCCCAGACTTTTCAGCTTTACGGCCTGACCTATCAAATTTCCGTTGCTATCCCGAAGCTGGCCGATAGCCGCGTCGTACGATTGCTGCGTCCTGCCGATATGCCGCCCCACATCTTCGAGCGTGCCGACGAACAAGACAAACTTTTCGTAGAGCAGCTCGCCTCTTTTTACGATTTCCTGCGCGTTTTTGCTCTGCATTTCCCGCTTCCACAAGTCCGCCATCAGCTTCAGGCAGGCAATAAGGTTGGTGGGGCTTATCAGGAGGATTCGCTTTGAGTAGGCGTACGACCACAGGTTGGGGTCGTTTTGTATGGCGAGCAGGTAGGCAGGCTCTATGGGCACAAACATCATTGTAAAATCCAGCGATTTATCGAGGTTGTCGTACTTTTTGCCGCTCAGGTCGTCAATGTGCCCGTAGATGGACTTCAGGTGCTCCGACAGGTGGACGGCTTGCTCCTCTGCGGTTTCCGCCGACGAAAATCTGTCGTATGCCACCAGCGAAACTTTTGAGTCGATGATTATCACTCGGCTGTCGGGGAGCGCGACCAAAACGTCCGGGCGAAGGTTTTTGCCCTCCTCGTCCCTGATGGTCTGCTGCAAAAAGTACTCCCTGTTTTTTACCAGCCCCGATTGCTGGAGGATGCTCTCGAGAATCATTTCGCCCCAGTTGCCCTGCTTTTTTGCCTGCCCCTTTAGCGCCGTTGCAAGGTTGTTGGCTTCGCTGCTGACCTTGTTGGTCTGCTCAACCAGCTCCTTTACCCGCTCCTCCAGCACAAATCGCTGCTTCGACTCCTTGTCGTACGTTTCCTCCACTTTCTTTTTGAAGCTGTTGATATTTTCGCCCAAAGGCTTCAGGAGGGCTTCTATGTTGACTTTGTTGACTTCCGTAAATTTTCCGGTTTTTTCTTCCAGAATTTGGGCGGCAATTTTTTCAAATTGCAGGTGGGCTGTTTTTTGTATGGCGACGATTTCCTCCTTTTGGGTGGCGAGCTTTTCCGCCAGCGCTTTGCTGTTTGCCGTCAGGGCGCTGTTGTCGGCTATGGTTTTCGTCAGCTTTTCGCTTAGCCGCGCCAGCTCTTCGGCTTGCTTGAGGTGTGCTTCCTTTTGCGCGTTCAGGTTTTCGGAAAGCGATGCGTTGGCGGCGTTTTTTTCCGCCAGCTGCTGCCGCAGCAAGTTGATTTCGGCCTGTTTTTCCTCATTTTGCCGCACTTTTTCCGCCAGCAACCCCGCCTGCTCGCTAACCCTTTGCTCGCTGTTTTTAATCGTTGCTTCGAGCGCAGCCAGCCGGGCTTGCAGCTGAGCGTTGCCCGCCTCCTGCGCCTCAACTTTTTGGGTCAACCGCGCATGTTCCTGCTGCTGCACGGAAAGCCTGTCTTCTGCAATTTTCAGCTGCACGTTGGTTGCGCCAAATTTTTCGCTCAACGCTTCGTAATCGGCTTTTGAAACGCCCTCCGACTTGCCGCGCACGCCAAAAGCAAGGCGGGCTATAACAAATCCTGCCGTAACCCCCGCCAAAATTAAGATGATATTCATAGCTATTATCCGTTTTTTTGTGCCAACACAAACAAGCCGCCCGCAACATTCAACGTTCCGGACGGCTCATTAACCTTAGCGGAGAGGGGGGGATTCGAACCCCCGGTACCAATTGCTCAGTACGACAGTTTAGCAAACTGTTGGTTTCAGCCACTCACCCACCTCTCCCTTTTTTTCGTTGCGGCGGGGCAAAGGTAATTATTTTTATTGAAAAAACAATGAAAAAACAGCGATTCATAAAAATTGTAGATTCAACATCTCAATGCAGCTTTATCGTGCAAATGCCGGATGAGCTTGTAGATGGCTTCATGGCTGACGGTAGGGGCTCCTTACGCTTCATCCAGCCCACGATCTGCGGCGGCGACCATCCCGGCTGAAGGCAGGCAACGATTTCTTTTGACCGGAGGGAGCAACTTTTGGGGCTTTTTCTGGCGTTCTTTGCGCAGCTCCGCCATGCCCTGCGCATACTCAAACGAGTAGGCTCCCTTGCGGTTGGCGTTTCGCTTCAGCCCCGGCATACTACGGACTTGTCTTTGCCAATTGCCGCTGCCCTGTAACTTCAACTAACAAATGCAACTTTAAAGTAAGAAAAAAAACGTTCATCGAGGGCATGCCCTTGATGAACGTTTAGGGAAAAAAATTCTGATTGAGACATGTTTTGTCATGATTGATTATTAACTTTGTCCCAAAATTCAAATACATCAATAAAACTTAAGAACATGTCCCAACGTCAGACAACCCTCCGGCACA
>JAITAP010000245.1 GCA_031284065.1 Prevotellaceae bacterium | reverse complement strand
ACGCTACTTTAATTTGAAATTCGTAAAACTGTAAATTCCATACTTATGTCTGTAGAAGGAGCTGCACAAATTATGACCACGCAGCGGCTAATTGATAAAAAGCAGCGCGGCGAAAAAATCGCCATGCTCACCGCTTACGACTACACTATGGCGCGTATCCTCGACTCCGTTGGCATTGACGTTATCTTAGTCGGCGATTCGGCCGCAAACGTGATGGCGGGGCACGAAACCACGCTGCCCATCACGCTCGACCAAATGATTTACCACGCCCAATCCGTCATGCGCGCCGTGAAGCGGGCGCTGGTGGTGGTCGATTTGCCCTTTGGCTCGTATCAGGGAAACTCTAAGGAGGCGCTCAACTCCGCCATCCGGATAATGAAGGAGAGCGGCGCCGACGCGGTGAAGCTCGAGGGCGGGGAGGAGATAGAGGAGTCCATCAAGCGTATTCTCTGCGCGGGCATCCCCATCATGGGGCACTTGGGGCTTACGCCGCAATCCATTAATAAATTCGGAACCTACGCCGTTCGCGCGCGCGAGGCGGCGGAGGCGGAAAAGCTGGCGCGCGACGCCCACCTGCTGGAAAAGCTGGGATGCTTTGCCATTGTGCTCGAAAAAATTCCGGCAACGCTGGGGACGAAAGTCGCAGGCGAACTCAAAATACCGATAATTGGGCTTGGCGCAGGCAACGGCGTGGACGGGCAGGTGCTGGTGGCGCACGACATGCTGGGGCTGCTGCAAGAATTTTCGCCGCGCTTCCTGCGCCGATACCATAACCTGTACAACGAAATGAGAGTCGCCTTTGCACGCTACGTGAGCGACGTGCGCTCGGGAGATTTTCCCAACGAAAAGGAGCAGTACTAAGCGCAGATGCAGTGAAAACCGGCCTGGAAATTCTATACGAGGACAACCACATTATCGCCATCAACAAGGCTGTCGGCGAGCTGGTGCAGGCGGACAAGGAGTGCAGCCATTCGCTGGAGGATAGCGTGAAATCGTTCATCAAGGAGAGGGATAAAAAACCATCCGACGCTTTTCTTGGCGTAGTGCACCGCTTGGACCGGCCGGTGAGCGGCGTGGTGATTTTTGCCAAAACCAGCAAAGCCCTCACGCGCCTCAACGCCATGTTCCGCTCAGGGCAAATGCACAAGGTGTACCATGCCATTGTAAAAAACCCCCCGCCGCAGGATAGCGGGTTGCTCACGCACTACCTCACCCGCAGCGAAAAGCAAAACAAATCGTACGCGCACAGCGTCTCCGTGCCCAACGGCAAGGAGTCGCGCCTGCGCTACCGCGTGGCGGCGGCAAGCAGCAGCTTCTTTTTGGTAGAGGTAGAGCTTCTCACCGGACGACACCACCAGATACGCTGCCAGCTGAGCAAAATCGGATGCCCCATCAAGGGCGACCTGAAGTACGGCTACGAGCGTTCCAACCCCAACGGCGGCGTATCGCTGCACGCCCGCAGCATCAGCTTCATCCATCCGGTGCGCAAGGCCGAAATCAAAATCGTTGCCCCCTACCCCGTCGGCGACGTTTGGGAGCATTGCCGCTAAATTGCCTTTAGGCTCAAATCCAAACTTTTGATTTGGTGGGTTAGCGCGCCCACCGAAATGTAGTCCACGCCGCACTCCGCGTATTGGCGTAGCGTCGCAAGCGTAATCCCCCCCGACGACTCCACTTCGTACCTGCCGCCTATCAGCGCCACTGCGGCTTTGGTGTCTTGCAGCGAAAAATTGTCGAGCATAATGCGATTCACGCCTCCCAGCGCCAGCGCTTTTTTGACGTCGGTCAGCGAGCGGACTTCCAGCTCTACTTGCAGCGCAAGCCCTGTTCTTTTCAGGTAGGCGTGCACGTTTGCTATCGCCTGCTCAATGCCGCCGGAGAAGTCCACATGGTTGTCCTTTATCAGGATCATGTCGTGCAGCCCCATGCGGTGGTTGCTTCCGCCGCCCAGCGCGACCGCCATTTTTTCGAGCACGCGCATGCCGGGCGTAGTTTTTCGGGTATCAATCACCTTTGTTTTAAGCCCGCTGAGCGCTGCGGCGTAAACGGCCGCTTGCGTGGCAACGCCGCTCAGCCGCTGCATAAAGTTGAGCGCTAAACGCTCGGCTTGCAGCAGCGAAACAACTTTGCCCGTAACGTAAAAAACCACATCGCCGGGCTTGACCCGCGCCCCGTCGGCAATGAGCCGCTCCAGAGCAACGCTGTCGTCCAGCCTTTGGAAAATCCGCTCGGCAACGTCCACGCCGGCAATCACGCCGGCTTGCTTCACCAGCAGCTGCATCTTTCCTGCGGCGCTGCGCGGAATGCACGCAAGCGAAGTATGGTCGCCGTCGCCAACGTCTTCGCGTATGGCAAGGTCTATAATGTCGTCGATAAGGTATGTGGGGTTAATCTTCATGGTCTATGCACAGCTGCTGTATGGTATAGCTGTCGCGCTCGTCTATCAGGAGAAAAACGATAACGCGAAAACGTCCGTTAGCGGTGGTGAGCATGCCAATGCTGTAGTGCTTGCTGGCTTTGCTCCCAACGTGCAGCGTGACATAATCCACCGGTTTATGCTGTAAAAAAAATTCTTTGACAATCGTGCTCGACTGCTTGCCGGAGCAAGTTTTTTCGGTGGCAAGAATCCGCAGCTCAACTGTAGAAGCAAAGTGCGTGGCTAACTTATCAACGTCGCCCGACTTCAGGTAGCCGGATACTTCCCTGAAAACGTCCGCTATGCGGTACGGGTTAACGGTAGCGGCAACATCTTGCAAAAGCAAAAATGCGGCAGCTGTAAAAGTAAACTTTATATTTGCTACAGTTTTCACGGGATGAAAATATAAAATGATTACAAAGGTAGCTTATTTTTTCGACAACGGCGCCGGCGGCAGGCGGAAATTTACAATTATATAGTCAATCCTTACCAACCCCCGATTTTCAGAATTAGGGGTTGTAATTTTTTCTGAAAAAAGAGTTGAAAAATGAGCCAAAGAATTTTCTCTTTCAGCTTTTCCATCATTTTCTTGAGGTTCCACGCCGCACCTGCC
>JAITAP010000269.1 GCA_031284065.1 Prevotellaceae bacterium | reverse complement strand
CGCCCGTCGGAGGAGGACGTACGGCTGGCGTTCGACGCGGACATTATCTACATTATCCTTTCGCTGCAAGAAAAGGAAAACCCGGTCATCAAAGCCTTTTCCATTCGGGAAAAGGAGGTAACGCCGATTGAAATAAAAATAATCTAACCCTCAATTAAAAACAACATTATCATGGCACAAAATGAGCTACAGCGCAGTATTACCACGTCAACTGCAAAAAAGCTGGCAACTACCACCAAAACGCCCCCGCAGATGGGGTCTATCACGCCCCGATTGCTGCTAAAGCTGCTACCCTGGGTACAGGTCGATTCGGGAACTTACCGCGTAAACCGCACCAAAGTAGAGCTGAAAAAAGCGGAGCGAATTGAGGTTGAATTTTTCAACGGCGTTCCCTCTTTTCGGGCGGAGTCGTTCAGGAGGATTCCGCTGTTTGCCCACATCGAACCCGACATTGTAAACCGGCTGGCAAAGAAATTCCAAGTTGAGAACACCGGCTTGGGCGACAACCTGATTGCGGAGGGCAAGGACCGGCAAAAATTCTTTATCGTTGCGCAGGGGCAGGTGGAAATTTCGAGCAAGGGCACGCACGGCGAGGATTTGCGCATTGCCATCCTCTCCGAAGGCGAATACTTTGGGGAGGCAAACCTGCTTTCGGACAAAGCCTCGTCCGTAACGGTGAAGGCCATTACGCCTGCCATCTTTTTCACGCTAAACAGCAACGAGCTGGAGGAAATTATAAAGGATATACCCACCTTTAGGGAGCAGTTTCAGACGGCGATTGACGAGCACCTGCGCCTGAAAGCGACGGTGAACGCGCACGGAGAAAAGCACATTGACCTGGCTTCGGGGCACGAGGAGTACAACATTATCCCCGAAACGTACATTGACTACGAGGAAGAGCCGCGCGAGTACCCGCTGAACACCCTGCAAACCGTAGTGCGCGTTCATACCCGCGTTACCGACTTGCACAATAACCCCTACAACCAGCTGGAGCAGCAAATGCGCCTGAGCATCGAAAGCATCAAAGAGCGGCAGGAGTGGGAGCTGATTAACAACAAGGATTTTGGGTTGCTGGCAAGCGTAGAGCCGGGCTACCGCATCAGCGCCCGCTACGGCTCGCCTACGCCCGACGACTTGGACGAATTGCTGTCGCTGGTGTGGAAAAAGCCGTCGTTCTTTTTGGCGCATCCGCGCGCGGTGGCGGCGTTTGAGCGGGAGTGTACGTGGCGCGGCGTGCCGCCCGTTACGACGGTCGTTTTTGGCGTGCCGGTCATCACGTGGCGCGGAGTGCCGGTCATCCCCAGCGACAAGGTGGAAATTCAGGGGCAGTACCTGACCAACCGGGGCGTGGGAACCACGAGCTTCATTCTGGTGCGCACCGGCGAGCAGGAGCAAGGCGTGGTGGGGCTGCACCAAACCGGTATCCCGGGAGAAATTGCGCCCAGCCTCTCCGCGCGGCTCATGGGGCTGGACAAGTTTGCCGTTGCCAGCTACTTGCTGACAAAGTACTTTTCGCTGGCCTCGCTGACGGACGACGCAATTGCCGTCCTCGAAAACGTAGAGGTGGGCTACTACCACGATTACAACAGCCGTAAAAACGTTTTGAAGTAAGCGCCATGACGGATAACTTATTTTTAAACCTGCCGGACGACGCTGTTGACTTGAGCAGCGTGTATGCGTCGTTTCAGCGCGTGCAGGAGCCGCACTCTCGCGGCGTGGGGGATGTGTTTCCCGAAGCGGGGGAGCTTGCAGGCCTTTTCTTTGGCGATAGCGCCGGCAAGGACGACGCAGAGCCTTCCCTTTTGCGCACGGCGGCGGAGCAGGAGTTTGCCGATACCGGCTATTCGCCCTACTCCTTTTTACGCGACCAGCCCATCACCTACAACGGGCGGGAGACGTTTGACGTGCAGGCCATCCGCAAGGATTTCCCCATTCTTCACCAAAAGGTAAACGGGAAAGACCTGATTTGGTTTGACAACGCCGCCACAACGCAAAAGCCCAAGCAGGTGATTGAGGCCATCAGCCGCTACTACGAAAACGACAACTCCAACATTCACCGCGCGTCGCACACCTTAGCCGCCCGCGCTACCGACGGCTACGAAGGCGCACGGGAAAAAGTAAGGCGCTTTATCAACGCGCCCTCCGCAGAGGACATTGTCTTTGTGCGGGGAACGACGGAGGGTATCAACCTTGTGGCGCAAGCCTGCGGGCGAAAGTTCATTCATCCGGGCGACGAAATTATTCTCTCCACCTTGGACCACCACGCAAATATCGTCCCCTGGCAGCAGCTGGCCAAGGAGCGAGGCGCAAAGCTTCTGGTCATCCCCATCAACGACAGGGGAGAGGTGATTCTCGAGGCCTACGAAAGCTTGCTAAGCCCCCGCACCAAAATCGTTTCGTTTGCGCAGGTAAATAACACGTTCGGGACGGTTTCGCCGGCAAAAACCATGATAGACATGGCAAAGCGCTACGGAGCCCGCGTGCTGATAGACGGCGCGCAGTCCGTTGCCCACGCGCCGGTGGACGTGCAGGAGCTGGACGCGGATTTTTTTGTGTTCTCCGGGCACAAAATCTACGCGCCAAACGGAATAGGCGCGGTTTACGGCAAAAAAGAGCTCTGGGAGCTAATCCCCCCCTGGCAGGGCGGCGGCAACATGATTAAGGACGTTACGTTTGAGGAAACGACTTTTAACGTGCCGCCCCACAAGTTTGAGGCGGGCACCCCCAACGTTGCCGACGCTGTCGGGCTGGGCGCGGCGCTGGACTACGTGAGCAAAACGGGTATCCGCAACATTGAAAAATACGAGCGCTACCTCACGGAGTACGCCCGCGAGGCGCTGGGCAAAGTAGACGGTATCCGGCTGATTGGAGACCCGCGCGACAGGGTGAGCGTGGTTTCGTTTATTATTCCGGGAATACCCGTGCCCGAAGTGGGAACGCTGCTGGACAGGGAGGGCATTGCCCTGCGCGCCGGGCACCACTGCGCCCAGCCCGCCCTGCGGAGAATGGGCGTAGAGGCCACCGTGCGACCCTCCTTCTCGTTCTACAACACAACGGACGAAATAGACCGGCTGGTTGAGGCGGTGAAAAAAATTGCGGACAAGTAGGAATTGCTACCCGCCGTCATTCCGAGCGCAGCGAAGAACCTCCCGCCTTACCACCATACGCGTGGGTAGAAGTAGAAATGGAATTTCCTCGCTGCGCTCGGAATGACGCGCAGGGGGGCGCGTTGCGCGGCGATACGCATGTAGTTGAAAATCAACAATATACACACAAAATCGGCGGCAGCCACGTAAAAAAATTATTTTTTTACTCTCCCAACGGAATCTTCTTGCTACATTTGCATACCAAAAGTTACATTTTGCTGTTGACGCAGCCCTTAGCCATTCCCTGCGGCGCAGGGCGTTTTTGCTTGATTTTTGCCGTTAGAATTTTTGAAAGATGAAACCCATTTTCAACAAAACCATGTTCTGGGACGTAGATTTCGAAAAAATCGACTACGACCGGTACGCCGATTTCGTGATTGAGCGCGTGTTTGAGCGCGGCGACATTGAGGACATTCGCCAGTGCCGCCGCTACTACGGCGACGAAAAAGTGCGCAAAGCGCTCACGCAGGCAAA
>JAITAP010000264.1 GCA_031284065.1 Prevotellaceae bacterium | reverse complement strand
GCGTACTCCTCATCCATGCTAATATCCACCAAGTGGTTTAAGTCGCTAAATACGCTCACCTTTGAGAACTTGGTCACGCCGGTGAGCATCACGAAGCGCAGGTTGGCGTCCGCGCTCTTTAGCACGCCGTAGAAGCCTTTTAGCGTGTTGCGCATGGCTTCGTTGAGCTCCTTTTTATCAAGCGTGTTCACCAACGGCTTGTCGTACTCATCTACCAAAACAACCACCTTGCGGCCGGCTTTCCTGCAGGCGGCCTGTATCAGGTTGTCGAGGCGCAGGGGAGGCGTTGCGGCAATATCCGTAACGCCCCACTCCGCCTCCAACTTTTTCAGTATCTCATGGAGAACGTCGCCGAGCGTTTGCACGCTCTGGTAGCTCTCCTTGTTGAGGTCTATGTAGATGACCGGATACTCCACCCAGTCCCGCTCCCACTCGTTAATCGCCAGCCCCTCAAAGAGCTCTTTTTTTCCGAGAAAATACGCCTTGAGCGTGGAGAGGAACAAACTCTTCCCAAACCGGCGCGGACGACCCAGAAAGTAAGGCTTGCCAAAGTTTGCCAAGCGGTAAACGTAGGCGCTTTTGTCAACATATACGTAGCCGTTCGTGCGCAAGTCTTCAAAGTCTTGTATGCCGATGGGCAGCTTTCGAGGGGTAACCATAATCGTACTGCTAAAAGTTCTACGCAAATGTAGATGATTTTTACCGGAATAGCAAATAAGCAAGAATTTTACTGTAGCCGCAAATCCCAATCTTTCCAGACCACTTCATACCCCTGTTCTTTTACGGAAGACAAGACTTCGTTGGGGCTGCGGTTGTCGTTGATGGCGAATTGCTCCAGCTCGCTGCGGTAAACAGCGTAGCCGCCGGGGTCGGTTTTTGACCCGGCGCTGAGCGAGGTTATTCCCAAGCCGGTCATGTTGTCGCGAAACGCTTTATTTTCGCGGGTTGACAGGGTAATCTCCACATCGTGGTCAAAGATGCGGCAGGCAAAAATCAGCTGCGCCAGCTCCTTGTCGCTCATGACAACGTTGGCATGGAAATCGCCCCCCTCGTGCGGACGCATGCGGGGAAAGGATATGGAGTATTTGGTTTGCCAGTAAGTTTTTTGCAGGTAGCGGAGGTGCATGGCCATGAAAGCTACGTCTGTGCGCCAATCTTCCAGCCCGATAAGAACGCCCAGCCCGATTTTGTGAACGCCGGCTTTCCCCATGCGCTCAAAGCCGTCCAGCCGCCAGTCAAATTTCGACTTCATTCCTTTGGGATGATAGCGCTTGTAGTTCGCCTTGCGGTACGTTTCCTGATAGCAATATACGGCGTTCATACCGGCTTTGGAGAGCTGTTGGTACTCCGCTTCTTTCAGGGGCTGCACCTCAATGGAAATGGACGAAAAGTGAGGTTTTACCAGACGAATGGCGTTCTCAATGTAGCCCGCCCCCGCATCGCGCGGATTTTCTCCGGTTACGAGGAGGATATGCTGAAAGTCGCCTATGCTTTTGATGGCTTCAACTTCGCGCAGAATTTGCTCCTCGCTCAGGATAATCCGCCGAATATCGTTGTTGTGGTTAAACCCGCAGTAAACGCAGTGGTTCATGCAGGAGTTCGTCAGGTAAAGCGGAATGTAAAATTGTATCGTGTTGCCAAAGCGCAGCTGCGTATATTTCCGGCTCAACGCCGCCATAGGCTCCAGATAGGCTTGAGCGGCGGGAGAAACCAGCGCCATAAAATCCTCCACGCTTCGCTTGTCCCTGCTCAGGGCACGCTCCACGTCGCCGGCAGCTTTTGCGTAGATGCGGGATTGGATGGAGTCCCAATCGTACCCGCTTATTAGTTCGGTAAAGTTCATATCTCAAAAAAATGCTTTTTCTTATTATTGCCGTAAACATGCGCCGTCCCGCGCTTGCCTACCCTTGCAGGAGGCATTGGGACATTTTTTTTGTCAGCTTCATGGCGCAAAAATTCGGGCCGCACATGGTGCAGTGGTCGCTTTCGTCGCCCAAGTGTGCGGCGGCGTAGTATTCGAGCGCTTTTTCGGGGTCGAGCGACAGGCCGAACTGGTCCCTCCACCTGAAGTCGAAGCGAGCTTTGCTCAGCGCATCGTCTCTGACCTGCGCTCCCGGATGCCCCTTTGCCAAGTCGGCCGCGTGGGCGGCTATCTTGTAGGCAATCACGCCGGCGCGAACGTCTTCCTTGTCGGGCAATCCCAAATGCTCTTTGGGCGTAACGTAGCAAATCATGGCCGTTCCGTACCGCGCAATTTGCGCCGCGCCTATGGCCGACGTGATATGGTCGTAGCCGGGGGCTATGTCGGTTGTCAGCGGGCCGAGCGTGTAGAACGGCGCCCCGTGGCAGCGCAGCGACTGCTCGTCCACGTTGGCACGTATCTTGTGCATGGGCACGTGTCCCGGCCCCTCTATCAGCGTCTGAACATGGCGTTTCCACGCCGTTTGCGTCAGCTCGCCCAGCACGGAAAGCTCGGCAAGCTGCGCAGCGTCGTTAGCGTCGTGAATGGAGCCGGGGCGGAGCCCGTCGCCTAAGGAAACCGCAACATCGTACTGCTGCAATATTTCGCATATCTCCTCAAAGCGGGTGTAGAAAAAATTCTCCTCGCCCCGCTGCGCCATCCATCCGGCGATAATCGAGCCGCCGCGGGAAACGATGCCGGTAACCCGCCGCCGCACCAAAGGCAGGTGGGCGCGGAGCAACCCCGCGTGAATGGTGAAGTAGTCCACCCCCTGCTCGCACTGCTCGATGAGCGTGTCGCGGTACACCTCCCATGTGAGCGCCGCTATTTCTCCGTTCACCTTTTTCAGCGCCTGATACACGGGCACCGTGCCCACCGGAACGGGCGTATTGCGGATAATCCACTCCCGCGTTTCGTGAATGTTTTCGCCTGTGGACAAGTCCATCAGCGTATCGCCTCCCCACTTGCAGCTCCACACCGCCTTTTCCACCTCCTCCTCAATGCCGGACGAAAGGGCGGAATTGCCGATATTCGTGTTTATCTTCACCAGAAAGTTTGCCCCGATAATCATCGGCTCTGCCTCAGGATGGTTAATGTTGGCGGGGATAACCGCACGTCCGGCGGCTACTTCGTCGCGGACAAGCTCGGGCGTGATGTGCGTCGCTATTCCCAGCTCCTCGTTCTGCTGGTTTTCGCGGATGGCGACGTACTCCATTTCGGGGGTAATAATACCCTGACGGGCGTAGTACATTTGGGTAATGGATTTCCCTTTCTCCGCCCGTCGCGGGAGGTTTACCTGCGGGAATCGAACGTCGTTGAGCCTTGCGTCCGAAAGGCGCTCCCTGCCACAGGCCGACGAAAAGGCGGGCAGCTTTTCGGTATCGCGCCTGCGCTCTATCCACGTCTCGCGCAGGCGGTGCAGGCCTTGGCGTATGTCGATGGCGGCGTTCGTATCGGAGTACGCCCCGCTAACGTCGTAAACAACAACGGCGGCGTTCTTCTCCCTTTTCTGCGCTCCGTTTTCGACGGAGATGGTGTCCAGCAAAGATATTCGGCGCATACCGACGCGAATATCGTGGATTTTTCCTTTGACGTAAATCTTTTGGGATGATGGATAGGAAATGTGCATGGAGGTATTTTTCATTGCTCGTTCATTAAAAAGGAGGTGAGGGGGCTGCTTGCTTCTGCCGCGCTCTGCGGGCTTGCCGGCTGGGCTTCAAAGGCGATGCGTCCGCTGTCCGTTGCCATGCGGAAGGCGTTTGCCATGGCAACGGGGTCTCCGGCAACGGCAATGGCGGTGTTGACCAGCACTGCGTCTGCGCCCAGCTCCATTGCCTCGGCAGCGTGCGACGGTGCGCCTATTCCGGCGTCCACCACGACGGGGACGCGGCTTTGCGCAATGATAATTTCCAGCATGTCGCGCGTCCGCAGCCCCTTGTTGGTGCCTATCGGCGCGCCGAGCGGCATTACGGTGGCGGCGCCGGCTTCCTCCAGACGCTTGCACAGCACGGGGTCTGCCTGCACGTAGGGCAGGACGACAAACCCCAGCTTGGCCAGCTCTTCGGTCGCCTTTAGGGTTTCCAGCGGGTCGGGCAGCAGGTAGCGCGGGTCGGGGTGGATTTCCAGCTTCAGCCAGTGGGTTTCAAAGGCGTCGCGCGCCAGCTGCGCGGCAAAAACGGCTTCCCTGGCGTTGCGAACGCCCGACGTATTCGGCAGCAGCTGCACATCCGGACGGCGAACGTGCAGCAGCAGGTCGTCGTGCTTGTTGCCAAAGTCCAGCCGCTTCATGGCAACGGTTACCATTTGCGTTTGCGACGTCTCAATGGCTTGCCGCATAATTTCGTTCGAGCCGAATTTTCCCGTCCCGAGGAACAGGCGGGAGGTAAATGTCTTTCCGGCAATTGTCAGGTTGCTCATTACTTGGTGATTTTTTTTTAGGAATTATATAGCTACGGTAGTTAAGGCCGCTTCCGTTCACCTCCCGAATGGGGGTGCGGAGACCATTTCTACTATCTTTCTTGTTTCAGCCACAGGGTCTTTTGCCTGCAAAATGGCGGACGACAGGGCTATGCCCGATACGCCGACGCTTAGAATACCGGGAATATCCTCCGGCGTAATGCCGCCGATGGCGAGCACGGGCAGCGCAATGTTTTCTTCTCTGCACTGCTCCATAATCCGCCGGTAGCCCCGTAAGCCGATGACCGGGCTCAGGTTTTTCTTGGTGGTTGTGAAGCGGAAGGGGCCTAACCCTACGTAATCGACCCCCTCGCCGTGCAGCCGCCGAACGTCCTCAAACGTGTTGGCCGTTCCCCCGATGGCAAAGCCGTTGCCCAGCAGCCGCCGGGCTTCGCGGGGAGGCATGTCCGCCTTTCCCAGATGCACGCCCGTTGCGCGGATGTGCTTGCACGCTGCCGCGTGGTCGTTGATGTAGAGCTCCGCTCCGTACCGCTCGCACAGCGGCTTTGCGAGCCTGCCGACTTTCTCCACCTCCTGCGGCGCGGCGTCTTTCATCCGCAGCTGCACTTGCCGGCAGCCGCCCGCGAGGGCAAGCGCCACCGATTGCAGGTGCGTATAGCGCTCCGTTTGATGCGTTATGAATAGCAGGCCGGTCATGGGGTTTCAGAGCTCAATGTTTACAGAATTTTCAGAATACGCACGCTTGTTAATTACGAGAACTGTGTAACTTAGTTCGTCAAATTTCCTAATCAGGGTGCGGTTGTCTTTGCGTTGGGGGTAATCGCCCCACAAAGCGCCCAAAACGGCAACACCCCCAAATCCATACGCGGCGGCAAGCGGTATCGTTGCCACGCTAACGCCTCCCAGCGCTACCACCTTTTCGCCTGTTACGCCTTTTGCTTTCGCCGCCAGCAAATCCTTTTCGGTGAAAGCCTGCGCGTAGCCTCTTTTGGAGATGCTGTTGAACACGGGGCTAAGGAACACGTAGCTGAAGCCGCGACTTTGCTCCACCTCGTTGAGGGAGTGGCAGGAGCGGCTCACGGAGGCTACCGCCTGCGGCGGACGAACCGGGTTGCGCCGGTTCAGGTGCACGCCCCTCAACCGAAAGGAGCCAACGAGCGAAAATCCGTCGTGCAGGACAATCCGGTCGTGAAATTCGGCGTTTATCCGCAGCAGGAGGTCGCGGAGCTCCGCGTCGGAAGCCTGCGGCTTGCGGATATGCAAAGCAGACATTCCCCGCTCAAAGAGCATATTCAAGGCAGAGGCCTCTCCCTCAAAGAGCGTTTCGCTCGTAACAACAATCAGCTGCATGGCTCATCCTCCCGATACGGCTTGAATCAGCATCAGCTCCAGACGGTCGGACAAAATCGTTTCCGCCCACCGGTCTTTGGGAATTACCTCGTAACCTGCGGCTACGGCAATCCCCTCGCGTTTCAGCCCAAGGCTTTCGACGAATGTTGCCAAAGAAGTCCCCTCCGGCGTTTCGTATGGTTTATCATTCAGTAAAACGGTCATAGCGCGCAATTCAATTAGAAATTATATAAAGCCTGATAAATGTTTTCAATCGGCTACGCTTCGATTGTCCGCAGGACAATAATACCAACCGGGCGTAGCGAACTCGTGAACACCTTAAAAAAACATAAGGTGAGTAGTAAAAAAACGTGTGTCGCACCCTCCTCAGCTGGCGCAAAACTCGGCGCAGCTAACCTGCAAATTTACGCTGCACGAAATATAAGCAAGGCGCAATCAATTTATTACCAACCATTTTCAGCCATCCCAAATTGCCGTAATTGAAAAAATTAGTTATGCCTTATATCAGGGGCTCAATTCGTGAGCAAAAAAAAGTGGTTAACCGGCTTGTAGCCTTTGCCCAACGTCATTTCGCTACCAGCCCGGATGGCGGAGGAAATGCAGGCTTTGGCAGACCTTATCGCGGTTTCCAGCTCCTGCCCCAGCGCCATGTGCGCGGCAATGGCGGACGAAAACGTACAGCCGGTCCCGTGCAGGTTGGCAGCGCCGATGCGGGGCGACGAAAAAGAAACAGCCTCCCTGTCCTGCCGAAAAAGCATATCCACCGAGCAGGCGGACGAAAGATGCCCCCCCTTGATTAAGACCGCCGGGCACCCCTGACCGAGCAGTACTTCCGCAGCCTCCCGAAAATCCTTTTCCGTGCGAATAGGCCTGCCGGAAAGCGCCTCGGCCTCCGGAACGTTAGGCGTAACAAGGCTTACCCGCCGGTAGAGCTGCCGCCGGAACGCAGCGGAGACAGACGCAGCCGCAAGGCGGGCGCCGCTCGTGGCCACCATAACCGGATCCACAACTACATTTTTCAGCGCGTAGCGGTCGATTATGTCGGCAACAACCTCAATAATTTCGGGCGAAGGCAGCATACCCGTCTTGACCGCGTCAACAGGGATGTCATCCAGCACCGCCTCCAGCTGCTGCCGGATGATTTCGGGCGACAGCGTTTCCACAGCGCGAACCTCCTGCGTGTTCTGCGCTGTAACGGCCGTAACGACGGACGCGCCAAACACGCCTAAGGCAGAGAACGTTTTGAGGTCGGCTTGGATGCCGGCGCCGCCGCCGCTGTCGGAGCCGGCAATGGTCAACGCTGTGGCGTATCGCTTTGCTGTGTTCATATAGGGCTTGGTGTTTTTGTCAATCAAGGGCAGCGCCAACGGAAAGAGACGAGGGAAAAGCATTTTTATCATTCCTACGGCGGCATTACCCGCATCAGGTTTTTAGGGTTTAATCTCAGCCGTGGGGCACCCCTTGATTGTATTCGGAGGCAAAGGTAATCAAATTTTGGTTGCCACAGCGCTCCGGCGGAATAAAAAAAATTGCACAGGCTTGCGCGTAGCCAAAATTGCAGAGCCGCTGGGCGTGCAGCCTACGCTCCCGCCGCCTGCCCGCCGCACCCGTTATCCTCTGCGTACCACTCGGCAAAAGAGGTTTGGGTTTCGTGCAGCTTCAGGCTGTGCAGCTTTACGTTTTGGGGCAGCTGCTCGGTGAGTATTTGCGCCATTTGAATAACCATGTTTTCGCACGTTGGCTGGTAAGCTACGCAAACAATTTTGGCGTAAATACTTTTGAGCGCTTCGTCGGTTTTGCTGCCTTGCCGCAGCATTAGCGCGTGCTCCAGCTTGCCTACGATATGCTCGCTAACAATTTTTTTCAGCTCGGTAAAATCCATTACCATGCCACGCTTTGGGCTGTCGGCCTCGCTTACAGGCGTTCCGCTGACGGTAACGAACAACCGGTACGAGTGCCCGTGAATGTTGCTGCACTGCCCGTCGTAGCCCTCGAGCTGGTGCGCCATCTCAAACGAAAATTCTTTAGTTATGCGAATAACCATAAAAATAATGATTAATGAATTAATGATTAATGAATAATTTAATTGCGGCAGAAAAATGTGCGTCGCTCCCTTCCCGCTTCCCCGTAGGGGAATAATATCAATAGAAAAAACGGCTATCATCTCTTTCCTATTCCCCGTAGGGGA
>JAITAP010000178.1 GCA_031284065.1 Prevotellaceae bacterium | reverse complement strand
TTAAGAAAAATGTTGTTTTGCTTGCAGGTATCAATCATTTCGTCGCTCCAGAGCGAGGATTGCGTTTCGCCGATGTGCGCACAGCGCAGCAGGAACATGCACAGGCGGCTTTGCCCTATTCCGCCGCCAATGGAGAGCGGGATTCTGTCCTCCAGCAGCAGGCGGTGAAAGAGCAAATCTTTCCGCTCGGGGCAGCCCTCAAGGTCGAGCTGGCGCACAAGCGCCTCCTTGTCCACGCGAATACCCATCGACGATATTTCAAAAGCCGACTGGAGCACGCTGTTCCAAAGCACCATGTCGCCGTTCAGCCCCTTGTGCTCTGCGTCGGTGGGCGTTGACCAGTCGTCGTAGTCGGGCGCTCTGCCGTCGTGCTTTTCGCCGTTTGCGAGCTTGCCGCCAATGCCTGCCACGAATATTGCGCCGTACTTTCGCGCCGCCTCCGTTTCGCGCTCTCTCGGCGAAAGGGTCGGGTAGCCCTTCAGCAAGTCCTCGCTGTGGACAAAGGTAATTTTGTCGGGGAGCGACGGCGTAATGTGCGGGTAGAGCTTGTACACGTGCGCTTCCACGCTCTTTAGCGCGGCGTAAATTTTTTCTACAACCGCCTTGAGAAAGTCGAGGTTTCTGTTTTCCGGCGTAATCGTTCTCTCCCAATCCCACTGGTCAACGTAGAGCGAGTGAATGTTGTCGAGCTCCTCGTCGGCGCGGATGGCGTTCATGTCGGTGTAGATGCCGTACCCTGCGGGGATTTTGTAGGCCGCCAGCTTCATGCGCTTCCACTTGGCCAGCGAGTGCACCACCTCAGCCCTTGCGTCGCCCATATCCTTTACCTTGAACGATACGGGGCGTTCCACGCCGTTCAGGTTATCGTTAATGCCCGTGCCCGAGAGCACAAACAGCGGCGCCGTTACGCGCCGGAGACCCAGCTGCTCCGACAGCTCTGCCGGAAACAGCGTTTTCAACTTTTCTATGGCTTGCTCCATAGTTTCGGGGGCAAGCGTTGCCCGGTAGTCCGAGGGTAGGAATAGCTTCATTAATAATTTTGAATTTTAAATTTTGAATTTTGAATTTACAAGTTGGTTTTTTTCAACCCTACTTTTCTTGTTACCGGTTTATTGATTGCGTATATCTTACTAACCAACAAATCTATTTGTTGCTGCCATGCTTCCCGGACAGCCGGATGAACGGTTTTTTCGAACAAATCTGTTTTGGCAGACAGCCATCCGTTGCCCGGCGCATTTTCATTAAAAATCCTAACGGCTTCGTCGTCATTGGCAAAAAGCAATCCGCGAGGCTGAAAAAAGCCAAACTGCAACCAAGCTTCGTCCCGAAAACGGCGCTCAATTTCCCAACGTTCTTCATTCAAGTACATAACCGAAAGCGCTTGCTTGTACTGCGGCGTTTTACGCTCGGCAGCCAAGTTGATACCCTCAGCCAGCTGTTCGCCTGTCCATTCGCCTATCGCGATACCGTCGATAGACAGGCGGTAGGCGCCGTTCAGCCCGGTAATTTTCAGCAGCTCCTGATTCATTTCTTCCATGAGCGGAATAATCTTTGCCGCATCGCGCTGGCTTTTTTTCTGTCCCCAGCCGCGAGCAACCGGGTCTAAGGGGTACGGCAAAGATTCTGCCAGATAGTCGAAGCTTACCGTCGTTGGCGATACTTTCAGGTTGGAGAGCTGGCAATACTTCGACTGAATCACCTTCTTTTTGGCCGCGTCAACTTGCATAGCCGCCACTTCCCGGCCTGCAAATCCCTGCGCTTTCAGGAAAAGGTAGGCCATGACCATGTGTCCGTCGTTGTCGGGGTGAACCCGGTCGCCGCCGCACAGCGTAAAGGCAGAATCGGTTTTTTGCCCCTCCAGATTTAGCGCGGTCATAGGGCGGTTGAAGTCAACAAACTCCCAGTGATTTTTCCTTGCCGATGCTTCCTGAAAGTCCGCTATTTGAAGCATTACGTCGTTTTTCTTTTTGAAGATTGCGCTTTCCAGCTGCGCCGTTTGGTCGTAAGGCGAGCTGCCTACCATTACCACTCTTACGTTAGGAAGATCCTGCAAGCGTTTTTCCAGCAGCAGGTAGTTGGCATGACATTCTTCAAGGCGGTCTTTTCCGTACTGTTCGGCGTTGTCGCCGTTGTACTCAAAGTAGCCGCCATCATTCATGCCGAAAGTAACCATCAAGACGGTGGGGCGTTTGCTGAAAACGTCATTGTCCAAACGCCGGTACATTTCCCGAACGCCGTCGCCGCCAACGCCCGCATTAAGAACGGTAATCGGGCTGTCGGGAAAGCGCGTCATGTAGTACAGCCAGATGTAGGAGTGGTAATGTCCGCCGTCGGTAATGCTGTTGCCAACAAAGACCGCGCGGTCGCCTTCCCGAAAGGGCGCAACCTGCTGGGCAAAAGCCGGCAGATTTAGTAGTGTAAGCATTAGCGCCGCCACGGTGAGCTTGATTCGCCATCTTTCGTCCAACGCCACTCCCCTGATTGTTTGTGTTTGCTGCGCAGCGGCAGCAACGGGCATCGTAATCATCATTAAGTAATTTTTAAATTGCAGCATATACACTCTAAACGCCTAATTATAGCTCGTTTCGCCATGCTCGTAAATATCCAGCCCCTCCTCTTCTACCCGCGCCGAAACACGTATGCCGACCAGCTTATCCACCACGTAAAAGAGAACGATGGTGAGGACTGCGCTGTAGGCAATGGTTGCGAGCGTTGCCACCGTCTGCACCCACAGCTGATGCCAGTCGCCGTACAACGCGCCCTGCTGCCCGCCGTCGCCCGTAATGAGCTGCGTGGCGAAAACGCCGGTGAGGATAGACCCGATAATTCCCCCAACGCCGTGCACGCCAAAAGCGTCGAGCGAATCGTCGTACTTGAGCTTTGTTTTCACCACAGCCACCATGAAAAAGCAAACTGCGGACGAAATTGCGCCGATAAAAAACGCCCCCAGCACGTCCACCGTTCCGGCCGCCGGGGTGATGGCAACCAGCCCCGCCACCGCGCCCGTACATGCGCCCACTGTGGTTGGCTTTTTGTTCCGTATCCAGTCTATCGCCATCCACGTAATGACGGCGGCGGCCGTTGAAACGTGCGTTACCAGAAAGGCGTTGGCGGCTATGCCGTCGGCCGCCAGACCGCTCCCGGCGTTGAAGCCAAACCAACCCAGCCACAGAAACGCAGAGCCGATGAACACAAAGGCCACGTTGTGCGGCGTGGTGGGGCGGCCGTACTTGTAGCCTTTCCTTTTGCCAAGCATAATGGCCATAATCAGCGCCGAAATGCCGGCGTTGACGTGTACCACCGTACCGCCGGCAAAGTCAATCGCGCCAAGCTCTCCCAGCCAGCCGCCGCCCCAAACCCAGTGCGCCAGCGGGTTGTAAACCACGATAGACCAAAGCGCAATGAACAGCACGTAGCCCGCAAACCGCACCCGCTCGGCAAACGCGCCGATAATGAGCGCGGGCGTGATGATGGCAAACATGCACTGGAAAAGGACAAATATCGTTTCGGGGATGTTGACGTTCGGCAGCAGCGTGTTGACGGTAACGTTGCGCAGAAAAACCTTGTCGAACCCGCCGATAAAGAACTTTAGCGGGTTGCCCGACTCCATGAAGCTTGTGCCGAACACCCAGCTGTAGCCAAAGGCAACCCAAAGAATGGTAATAACGCCCGCCAGCACAAAGCACTGCATGACGATGCTAAGCAGGTTTTTTTGGCGCACCAAGCCGCCGTAGAACAGCGCCAGCCCGGGTATAGTCATCAGCAGCACCAGAATGGTGGCGACGATAATCCACGCCGTGTTGCCGGTATCAACCTTTGCTACGTCGGCGGCAACCTCAACAGCCTCTTGCGCGTACAGCTTTGCCGCAGCCAGCGCCAGCAGAAGCGTGGCGGATACGCGCTTTAAATTCTTTTGAAATAGTTTTTTCATCTGTAATAATTTTAAACGTTAAAAAACAGTAATTAAAAAGTTTTAGAGGGTAAAATTTTATGTTCGTGCTTCTTTTTTCGGTTGTTCTTCCAGTAATTCTTTCAGCTTCTCGGCGGCCGGCAAAATTCCCCTGTACTCCGGCGGCAGCTCCCGCGCAGTGCGGTAGGTTGCAGCGCCTGTCGGTTTGGACGTATCTCGGAAAGCAAAAGTCCACGTCGGTGAAAATCCTCTCCAATTTTTGCTTTCACAACAAAAGCCTGAGGACGCTTTTATACATCCTCAAACTTTTGCATCACCATAATTTTGTAGAGTTTCAAAGGTTAGGTGTTGTTGTAAAATTTTGAATTTCAGGTTTTAGATTTACAGAATTACAGGATTTTCAGGATTAACAAATATGTAAATTTTGAGAACTATGCAATTATATTAATTCAAAATTTAAAATTCAAAATTCAGAATTTAGTTGTAGCTCGTTTCTCCGTGCTCGTAAATATCCAACCCCTCTTCCTCCACGCGCTTCGATACGCGCAGCCCAAAGAGCAAGTCCAGCGCTTTGAAGACGATGAAGCCCATGCCGAACGCCCAAGCCCCAATGACTACCGCGCCAAACAGCTGAGCGAAGAAAAATCCGCTCGCGCCGCTGTAGAGCAAGCCATCCTTAGTGCAGAGCAGGCCGGTAAGGATAGTGCCAAGGAAGCCGCAAACGCCGTGCACCGACACTGCGCCTACGGGGTCGTCAACTTTCAGCGCCTTGTCGATAAGCTCTACGGAGAATATCATTACCACGCCGCACACAAGCCCAACAATAACCGCGCCTACCGGCGACGCCAAGTCGCAGCCTGCGGTAATGCCCACCAAGCCCGCCAAAACGCCGTTGAGCGTGAGCGAGAGCAGCGGCTTTTTGTAGCGTATCCACGCCGTAACGAGCGAGGCAACGCCGCCGGCGCACGCCGCAAGGTTGGTGGTGAGGAACACGTGCGAAATGGCAACCCTGTTTTCCAAGCCCGACGCTGCGAGCTGCGAGCCGGGGTTGAAGCCAAACCACCCAAACCACAGGATGAACACGCCCAGCGCGGCAATGGTCAGGTTGTGACCCGGTATAGCCCTCGACTTCCCGTCCTTGCCGTACTTGCCCATGCGGGGGCCAAGCACCCACGCGCCCGCAAGCGCTACCCAGCCGCCAACGGAGTGCACAATGGTGGAGCCCGCAAAGTCGTGAAACGAAGCGCCGAACGTGCTCAGCATAAAGCTGCCCTCTTCGCCGCTCATCAGCCAGCCGCCGCCCCACGTCCAGTGACCGGAAACGGGGTAAATGAGCACGCTGATGCAGATGGTGTAAACCAAGTACATGGAAAACTTGGTGCGCTCTGCCATTGCCCCCGACACAATGGTGGCGGCGGTGGCGCAAAACACCGTTTGGAAAACCAAAAATCCCTCTATCGGCAGACCGTTCTCCAGAAAGCTGAGGTCAAACAGGTTGGGAGTACCCATAAAGTAGCCCGCCCCAAACATGATGCCAAAGCCCACGGCGAAAAACAGTAGCGCGCCGAGCGAAAAATCCATGAAGTTTTTCATCAGGATGTTCGCCGTATTTTTGGTGCGCGTAAACCCTGCTTCAACCAGCGCAAAACCGGGCTGCATGAAGAATACCAGCATGGCGGCAAGAAGCATCCACACCGTGTCGAGCGAGGTGGCCAAATCGGTAATGTTGTCGATTGTTACCGCTGTGGTTTCCTCCACTACGGCTACCACCGCCGCTTCCTCCGGCGCGGTAGCCCCTGTCGCCGACTCCTGAGCGTAAAGCCCAAGCGTACCCAGCGCCACAAAGAGCGCAATTGCGACGTACTTAAAACTTGCTATTTTCAAATATCTTTTCATAGTTGTAATTTTTTTTATGGTTATTTTTCTTGCTCGGCGTTGTACAGGGCAATATCGCCCCGCTCGCCCGTGCGGATACGGATAGCGTCCTCTACGGGCACGACAAAAATTCTTCCGTCGCCAATTTCGCCGGTTTGCGCGGACTTCTGAATAGCCGCAACTGTTTTCTCTACGTTCTTTTCGCGAACGATAATGCTCAGCAAAACGCGCTCAATGCTGCTCGTGTCGTAAACCACGCCGCGATAAATGCGCCCCTGCCGGGATTTCCCAATCCCGCGCACATCGTAGTACGAAAACCATTCAATGTCTATTTCCGATAGAGCATCTTTTACGTCCTCAAACTTGGTTTTCCTGATAATTGCTTCTATTTTTTTCATTTTTTTTGGTTGTTTAAATGTTTAGAAACTAATGCCAAACACTAAGAATACATCTTCGGCGTTTGGGTTAAAGATGACTTGCCCGAATACAGGCAGGGTAAAGCTGTCCGTAATTTTCAACTCTTTGCTTGCCTTTAGCGAAAGATTCACCACCGCCGCGCCCGCGCTGTAGTACGACGGCGCGTTTGCTATTTCATATACCGGCGACTCCCACGGCCTAAATCCCAGCGCAGCATCCAGCGCAACATCCTTTACGGTGAACGGGAGCGACGCCTCTATGTAGGTAGAGAAAGCCCGCGAAGCCTTGTCGTTGTCGTCGCTCTTAAAGTCGTTTCCGGCAAAAAACGTGCTCACCGACAGCTTGAGGGGAAACTTCTCTATGGGCAGCGTGTACGCCAGCGTTGCCTCAAATCTGTGGTTGGATACTTTCTTTGAGGTGTCATTAGGGTCGTAGGAAACAGTTTTCGAAAAATAGCTGTAAACCTCTTCTCCTTCCCACCAGTAGTCGGTTACGGCAATGTCGAATCCGGCAATGGAGTAGCCGAGCGCAAAATCCACCTCCTTGTAAAGCCCGTTCAAATCTACGCTTCCCCAAGATGACAGCGATACGCCCGCAAGCTCCACGCCAAGGCTGGGCTGAACGGATACTCCTGATAGATACGCCCCGCGCCAAACGTAGGAGCTGACTACATCGGCGCCTACCGAAAAGGTGGCGCCACCTTCACTTGCGGCGCTTTCCTGCGCCCACGCCGTGCAGGGCAATACGCACAGCACAGACATCCAAATTTTTAGTTTTATTATACGTGTTTTCATAAGTTTTTTTTTGTTGCGAAAAACTCAAAAAAAAGTTTTTCTGTTTTAAATAAATCAATTATGCTTGCTCTTTGGGGCGGCAAGCTGCACGCCCCTTGCTTTTCACAAGAAACTGTTTCCCCGAAAAGCGGCGGAATAGAGCGCCGGTAGCCGGCATCCCGTTTTGTTTTTTTGTTCATGCTTTCATCTCCTTACAGGAGATTCTGCACGCAAAAGTAGTAGGCTATTGGTTTCATTTTAGGTTTTTAGATTTTAGGTTTTTACATTCTAAGCTTGTCCACGAATTAATCTTTTTGTCCAC
>JAITAP010000004.1 GCA_031284065.1 Prevotellaceae bacterium | reverse complement strand
CGGTAGTCGGCGTTGGGGTCGTCGCTGCCGAGTATGACGCTCTTCCCTTGCCCGTCCTTTGTTCCCGGCGCGGTTTTGCAGACCAGCTCCGCCTTTCCGTCGCCGTCCAAATCGTACACCATAAATTGGGTATAGTGCGCTCCTGCCCTAATGTTTACCCCGAGGTCAATCCGCCAGAGGTGCGCGCCGTCGAGCGTGTAAGCGTCCAGCAAAACGGGGTCGGTTACGCCCGATTGAGAGTTGTCCCGCGCACGCGCGTTCCACTTCACAACAAGCTCGTACACGCCGTCGCCGTCGAGGTCGCCCACGCTGCAATCGTTTGGCGCGTACCCGCTGAAGCGTTCGCGTCCAAATCCGCGCTCCTGCCGCTGCATCGCGCCCACCACCGCCGTGTCCAGCGGCGGACGGTTGAGCTGTAGCGTCATGTAGGGCTTGTCCCAAGGGGTAACCGGCTGCGAGGCGGACAGCTCCTTACCGTTGGCGAGGGCTTTCACGACGTATCTGTCCGCGAGCGTACCGGAAACGTCCGGCAGGCAGGTTGCGCCCGTCAAGGGTTTTTCGTTGATTTTTTCTTCATTCCGGTAAACGTCAAAGAGCGTTTGCGGGTCTTCGTAGCCAAGCAGCCGCCAGCTGAGGAAAACGCCGGTATCGCGCTTCACGGCGACCAGCCCTCTGTCGAGCCGCTCTACTTGGCGCGGCTTTTCAGCACAAAATACATTTGGCGCAGTAGCGCACAAGGCGACGCAAAGGGTCGCGGCAGTAAAAATTGTTTTCATTTTTCAGATTTGTAATTTACAGATTTATAATTGACAGAATTTCATAATTTTCAGAATTAACAAATCACAATATGTGAATTTTGAAAACTCTGTAATTATGTAAATTTTAATTTCCGTCGGGCTTTTCAATTTCCGTAAACGGGCTAAGGGGCAGCGAAAGCTGCTCTGCCTCGTCCGGCTGCGCAGGGTTAAACGGCGCGTAGTCGGGGCGCAAAAATTGCAAAATATCTGCCAACCGGTTTTCGCGCATCCCCTCCACCACGCACTTGGCAATTTCGTAGCCCCCGTAAGCGTTGAAGTGGGTGTTATCTTCCAGCGCCTTTGCCTGTCCGGGAAACGTTCCTGCCGGGTAGTGCACAAAGGCTTTCACCGACAGCTTTTCGCCCCACGCTTCGTAGAGGGTTGCGCTCATCTTGTGGAGGTCAATCAGCGGGACGTTTTCGTCGGCGGCAAGCTTGCGAACAGCGTCGGGGTACTCGCCGTGAGAGTTGACCACCTTTCCGTTTTCGTCAAAGGTGCGCCTGTTCATTGGCGTTAGCAGCGTCGGCTTCATCCCGCGCTTGCGGGCTTCGGTGATAAAGGTGCGCAGGCTTTGGGTGTATGACAGCCACGCGCCTTTGCCCTCGCCCTTTTGCTTCTGGTCGTTGTGCCCAAACTCCACAAAAATATAGTCGCCGGCTTTGGCCTGCGTGAGCAGCTTCTCCAGCCGCCCGGCGGCGATAAAGGTGTTTGCCGCTTCGCCCGATTCGGCATAGTTGGCAAACGAAATGCCCCGACGGAAAAAGCGCGGTATCATCTGCCCCCACCCGCACCATGGCTCGTTGTCCTGATCCACCACAGTGGAGTTGCCGCAGAGGAACACCGTCAGCGGCTTTTCGGCGCGTCTGATGCGCACGCTCCGCACGCCCGGATGCACGCCATTGAACTCCAGCGTGAGCTTCCCGTCCCAATTCAGCTTGCGCGCCTCGCGCGGCTTGATGCGCACTTCCCTGTCGGCGCTGAGGCGCTTGTTGCGAATGTTCACGGTGAACGATTGTTCGCTGTACTCGCCCTTTCGGGTTTTGATTTTTTCGAGAAACAGCCGCCGCGACTCCCCTCTGACGGTAATTTCCGCAGCGTGGCTGGGATTTCCCAAGAGGAGCGTTACGTCGTAGTCGCCCTCCGGCAAGTCTGCCGAAAAGAAAAACGCTCTGTCGGCGATACATGCGCCGCTAACGTCCACAGGAGGTTCCGCCAAGTCAAAGCCGTAGCCCGCTCCGTCGGCGTACAGGCGGGTAGCGGGGACGTGAATGTTTTCTGCGCCGCCGCTCCCAAAGGTATAGGTCAGGTCAACCATGCGGTCGTCCTGCATGGCTGTGAGCACAAGCAGCATCAGGCAGGCTGCGGCGCGGCGCACCGTTATCGAAAAAATATTCATAGCTCAATTCCCGATTAGCTCATAAAACTCTGCCTCCACAATCCTCAGCTCGCCCTTTGCCTGACCGACGTTTGGAACGCCGTACATGTCCAGCTCCTTTCCACCGGCAAGCTCCACCACCTGACCAAAAGCGTCGTTCTCCGTGTTGTTGCCCACCAGCCTGATGGTTATTGTTTTTGCCTTTGCCTCCTTAACTGGAATGGTAACGTAGCCTAAGCTCTTTTCGGTACTGCCGGAGAATACCTGCACGCTGTCCGCAAAGATGCTGATGGGGTACGAGCGCATGCGCCACCCCGTCAGCTTGAGCGTTACCTCGTTGATTCGCGCCTCGCGCTCCAGCTCGTAGGTTATCCATCCGTCGGCAACAGCGCCGTTGTTGCGCCATTCGCTCAGCTCGTTGTCGTCGTAGCTGTAGATGGCGTTGGAGCTGTTAGCGCCCGCCGTTGCGCTTTTCACCTCCACCGGTATGCGCGTTACGGCGTAGGAGGGGACGCTTGGCGTTGCGCCGCGCCTGAACACCGGCGGCAACCGCTCCGCCTGTATCGCTTCGGACAAGCCGTTGAGGTTGTCCGCAGGGGTGGATGCAAAGTCCACGCTTGCCGGCTTGAGGCTGCCCGAAGAGGCGGTCAGCCGGATTGTCCCCGCTTGGGGAGTGGAGCGGATAAGCGCTCGGTTCACGCCGCACTCCACCGGCAGCGTTTTGGAGAGAATGTAGTTATCGCGCCCCTGGGCAATGCCGCCGCGCCACTCGGCGTGCCCGGACAGCTCAAACGACACCTCATCGTTCGCCAGCGGACACCTGCGACCGCTGCCGTCAACCACCTCCACCTCCACCATTACCATGTCCGCCCCGTCAGCGTAGAAGCCGTGCGCACCCTGTAGCAGCGTCAGCCGGATTGCCTCCGGATTGCCGACGGTCAGGAGCGTATCGGAGCTGACTACCCGTCCCTGCGCGTCGTAGGCAAGGGCTTTCAGCTCGCCCCGCGCAAAGGCAACATTCTTGAACGTGTATAAAAATTCGTGCGACTTGCTCCCAAATCCTTTTGACGCGCCGTTCACCAGCAGCTCCACCTTTTGGCAGCCGCCCGATACGACAAAAATATCCTTCACCACGCTATCGCCGTAATTCCAGTGCCCCATGATATGCGTGCGCGGTTTTTCAACGTCCACCCATCCGTCCCACATTACCTGATGGGCAAAAAACCCGTCCTTTGGGATGCGCATGGGGTCGGTTACCCCGCTGCGGCGGTAGTTTTCAGCGCCGCGAAAGTGGGTGTTGCTGTCCGAAAAGATGATTTTCACGCCGCCCGAGCTCACGCGCCGCCCCGTGCCCGGCCGCTCGCGCCAGTAGTCGAACCAGCGAACAATGTTTTCTATCGCGTGCGAATCCTGATTGCGGTTGTAGGCGCTTGCGTCCGCGCCGCGATACGGCGGCCCCTCGCCGTCCTTGTGAAAGGGGTAGGAGTAGCTGTCCCGGTACTTGCGCAAGCCCTCGTCCCGCGAGTACTCCGTAGCCCATACAGGTATCCGGGCGCTCTTGTTGATGTAGAGCATTTCGCCGCCGTACTCGGCAACGCGGCTGTCGAGCATTTCGCGCGAGCCAATGGCGCGGCCTCCGTGCGGGTCGTACCGGTCGCGAATGGCTTTCATCTCCGCCATGTGCTCCTCGCTGACGGACTCGTTGCCCGATTCGTAAAAGATAACGCTGGGGCTGTTGCGGTTGTAGATAATGGCGTCGCGCATCAGGTGCGTCCGCTGCTGCCAGCGTGCGTCCGCCACGTCCTTTTCGGAGTCGCCTGCGGGCATTGCCTGCATCAGCCCTACCCTGTCGCACGACTCTACGTCCTGCCGCCACGGGGTTACGTGCATCCAGCGGACAAGGTTGGCGTTGCTCTCCACCATCAGGCCGTTGGAGTAGTCGCTCATCCACGCCGGCACGGACAGCCCTGCGGCAGGCCACTCGTTGCTGGTGCGCTGGGCGTAGCCTTTGAGCTGTATCACGCGGTCGTTGAGCCACACCATCCCGTTGGCAAAGCGGGTTTTGCGGAATCCTGTACGGGTTTTCACGCGGTCAACCTCCTTGCCGTCGGCTACCAGCGCCGTCTCCACCGTGTAGAGGTAGCCGTAGCCCCAGCTCCAAAAGTTGAGGTTGGAGAGCGGCGCGGAGGCCTTCACCGTTTTTGTTTCGCCGGAGGCGATGGTTGTCCTCTCTCCCGCGAACTTCCCCAGCAGCGCGCCGTCCATGTCTTTCACCTCCACCTCGCAGGCAAACGTTACCGGACGCGAATGTTCGTTCCTCACCTCCGATTCGGCGTGAATGTCCGCCGTTCGCGCCTTGACGACGATGTTGTCGGCGTAAACGTACACGCCCGTTGTCCCCAGATTGCTGAACAGCGGCAGGGTTTGGTAGAGCTTGCCGGTGAGGTGCAGGTAAACGTTTTTGGGAATACCGCCGTAGTTTGCGTTGAAGTTCTTGTCGTTCCACTGAAACTTTGCGCCGGTAGATTTCTCCTTGTAGTCCCACGAGTTGTCTATGCGCACGGCGATAACGTTTTCCTTTCCGAAGCGAGCGTAGGGCGTGAGGTCAAACCCCACCGCCATTACGCCGTTTTCGTGCATCCCGATAGCCGTGCCGTTAATAAAGAATTCACCCGCCTGCCGTATGCCCTCAAACTCAATAAACACCTTTTGCCCCTTGCCGTCGGCGGGAAGCCGGAAGCGTTTTCTGTACCACGCCACGCCGGTAGCGAGCTTGTCGATTGCCACGCGGAACGCGTCATCCTCATTAAAGGCGTGAGGCAGCGTAACGCTTTTCCAGCTTGCGTCGTCGTAGTTGGGTTGCTCTGCGCCCTGCGGGTCGCCCACGTAGAGCTTCCATTCGGGGTTAAAGTTGTACTTTTTCCGCACCTCCGCTTGAAGCGAAATACCCGAAAACAGGACGATGATTAGCAAAAGGCAAATATTCCTCATGTAGTTAGGAGTTAAAAGTTAAAAACTAAAAGTTAAAAACTAAAAGTTAAAAACTAAAAGTTAAAAGTTGAAAACTAAAAGTTGAAAGTTGAGAATTGCGATTAACGGTTTATTCATTATTCATTATTCGTTCTTCATTAATCACTAATCATTAATCAAATAGCGCTTCCGGTCGAGGTTAAACTCCAGCATGAGCTGGTCAACCAGCATTTCCTCGTCGAGCGCATATATGCGGATGATGTGCTCGCCGGGGTGGGCGATGGTAGCCTCGCTCACGGTGAGCGACTGGTTTCGCAGCACGTTTTCCGCCCATTTTTCCGTCAGGAAGTCGGCGCGTGCGGAGACGACAACCGGCTTTTGCCCGTCAATGGCAACGGCGTAGCGCATATCTCCTCCGCCAAGCGGATGAATGGGGATAACGCCCACCTTCACCAGCGCCTTGCCGCTGCTGACGGTTGACGCCTTGTACTCCAAGTGGGGGTACTTCGGGTTTGCTTCCCTTGCCGGCGGCAGGCGCACGACGCTACCGCTGTGCCCCAAGCCTTCTATCGTCTCCAGCCGGATGGCGTTGGCGTACTCGGCTGCGTTGAGGGCTACCATCCGGTCGCGCTCGGCGTAA
>JAITAP010000094.1 GCA_031284065.1 Prevotellaceae bacterium | reverse complement strand
GCCGAAAGCCAGTACAAAAACCTGTACTACCTGCCCGATTTGTACTACGAGGGCTACGGGTTGGCGTTCTACTACGATGGAGAGAAAATAACTATTCCTGCAAATCAGCCCACCGGCACGTCGTTTAAGAAGCCGCTGTACGTATCCCAGAGCAGCGCTATTCCGTCGGGCGTGGAGACTACAGCCAAGGGTATTAAAATTTACACGCTGGGGCTGAAGTTCCACCACGAGGGCGGAACGGTTGTAGGCGAGTTTGCCGAAACATTTTACTACTCGGAAGATCTGGTTTCGTACGCCATAGCGGACTATCACGGCAGCTACACGCTAACAGGCGCCTCGCTGCTTGGGTATCCGGACGCCGAGATGAGCGTTACCATTACCTCCGGCGCGGAGGAAAACACGCTGCTTATTAGAGGAATTGACTACGCGGACAGCGTAAAGGCCACATTTGACCCCGCAACAAGCTTTTTGTCAATTGCGCCGCAAGTTTTGCCCAATTTCGTTTATGAGGATAGAAATGGTCAAGAGCAAGAGTTAGACATAACGCTACTGACTTATGTTGATACGGAAAACGAGGATGAGCAAATCAGCGATACGGCTTCTCTGGACTTTACGTTTACCATGAGCGGACTGCTGGTATTAGCGCCCGCAAGCGAGGCTGTTGGCTATTTGCTCTACAGCGCGGCAGCAGGTTATATGGATGGCTATGTCGATTTGTCGCTTACTCCTGCGCCGCAGGCTGCGCTAAAAGTTGCGCCAAAGGCTGCGGCAAAAGCGGTGCAGCAAAGCGGCGTCGCTTCCCGTCCGCCGGTAGCCAAAGCGCTGAGCAAGGCGGCTGTGGTAAAAAAGCAAAAGTGTTCGCAGAACAACTTTGCCGTGCAGAGCAAGGCGTCCGCCAAGGTAAAGCAAAAAAGAGCTGCGGGGCAGCCTCTGATTTTCTAACCGGCGGCAACCCAAACCGGGGCTAACCTCCCATTTGGCGCAATTTCCCGATAAAAGGGGGCGATAAAAGAGTTTTTAACTCCGTCCCCTTTTTTCTCTTTTTAATGCTAACCTGTGGCTAAAAACGAGTTGATGCTTATGAAATCTTCAACAAAGTAAAACAAAACAAGATGAAACAGCTGAAATTTTTTACCTGCGTGCTTGTATGCACGCTGCTAAGCGCAAGCGTTGTTGCGCAGGGTCTGAAAGCGTTCAAGCTGCCCAACGGCTTGAGCGTCTTTGTTTGGGAGGACGAAACGGCTCCCGACGTGTTCGGCATGGTGGCGGTGAACGTTGGCGCAAAAGAAGACCCCGAGGAGTACACAGGCCTTGCCCACTATCTGGAGCACATGCTGTTTAAGGGAACGGAGAAAATCGGAACGCTGGATTGGGAAAAAGAGAAGCCGATTTACGTGCAGATTGTGGCGAAGTACGACGAGCTTGCGCAAGCCGTCGATCCGCAGCAGCGGGAGGCCATTTCCAAGGAAATAAATAAGCTGACGATTGCGGCGGCGCAGCACAACCTGTCGAGCGACTTTTCCTACCTCACGCAGGGAATAGGGGGAGAAAACCTTAACGCCGGCACCAGCTACGACTACACGGTTTACTACAACTCTTTTCCGCCGGGGGGCATTTACAAGTGGCTGGAGCTAAACTCCGAGCGGCTGATAAACCCCGTGTTCCGCAGCTTTCAGCCCGAGCTGGAAACCGTCTATGAGGAGTATAACCGCGGGCAGGACCAACCCAACAGCCGGGAGTCGGAGTTTATTTTAAGCGCCATCTTCCCCGGACACCCTTACGCCCGCTCCGTTATCGGGCTGCCCGAGCACCTGAAAAATCCGCAGCTGAGCCGGCTGGATGAATTTTATCGCCGCTGGTACGTCCCCGGAAATATGGCGCTGATATTAGTCGGAAACGTTAAAACCACCGAAGTTTTGCCGGTTATAAAGGAAAAATTCGGACGGCTGGAGAGCCGACCCGTGCCCGAAAGAAAGCAGTACCCCGAAACGCCGCTCAAGGGAAGAAAAGAGGCCAACGCCAAGCTGTCCCTTTACCCGCAAACCCTTTTGGCATTTCCGGGAATTACTACCGGTAGCGACGAAGAGATTGCGCTGAAAATTTGCACCTCTATTTTGTCCAACTCCAGCCAAACAGGCCTGATAGACAAGCTGGCGCTCGACGGCGATTTGCTGGGCGGAGGGGCAGAGGCGCTGTCTTTCAAGGAGAGAGGCAGCATCATAGTGTACGCGATACCTTTTTTTGACCTAAACCAACGCCGCTTCGAATCGCTGAAGGCAACGGAAAAAATACTCCTGAAAGAAATCAAAAAGTTGCAGGAGGGGCAATTTGAGGAATGGCTGGTGCAATCCATCAAAAGCGAAATGATACGGGCTTTTGACCTCCAAATGGAATCGCGCTATAACGTGGCTACCCAGCTTGCCGAAATCTTTTTTGCCGGAAAAAGCGTGGAGGACTTTTTGAATTATAAGGAAATAGTCGCCACCATTTCCACCGAAGAAATCAGGGAAGCCGCAAAAAAATATTTCGGCTCAAGCTACTACGCCCTTTTCCTGAATGAGGGGAAGCCGCCGAAAGGGAAAGAGCTGGAAAAGCCAAAGTACGACCCCATACAGCCCGTTCGCGGCGCGGAGTCGGAGTACGCCAAGGCTTTCCGCTCGCAGCCCGTGAAGCAGGCCGGCAACGCGTTCGCCAGCATGGAGGATGTGGTAATCATGCCAATCAACGACCGCTCCAAGCTGTTTTATACGCCCAACCCGGAGAACGACATTTTTACGCTGACCCTGAAATTCGGCATTGGCTCCGAAAAGAAGCCCAAGCTGGAGATGGCCGCCCAGCTGATGAACAACGCCGGCATAATGGGGCAGATGGATGCGCAAGCCGTGAAGCAGGCGTTTAGCAATCTGGGCGCTACCTGCCGCTACCGGGTGGACGACAGCTACCTGTACGTAACGATGAGCGGGTTTGAGGTAAATCTGGAGGCTTCGTGCAACCTGTTGACCCGGCAGATACTGCTGCCGCAGCTGGACGAAAAGCAAATGAACAGCCTGAAAGGATCGTACATCCAGCAGCGGGCTGTTGAAAAAACCTCCAACGAAATACTCGGCGATGCGCTGCATGAGTACTTGCTGTACAGGGACAAGTCGAAGTATATAGACCGCCTTTCCTTAGATGAAATCGGCGAGCTGACGGTCAGCAACCTGACCGGCGAATTTCAGCGGGCAACCGACTACGAGGCGCAAATCCACTACGTGGGGATGCTTCCGGTAGGCGAGGTGTACGACATTTTGAGCAAAAACTTGCCCCTGAAGCAGGGTGAAAAAGCCTCCACCTCTCCCGAAGTTAGAGCGCGCGTAAGCTATACGGAGAATACGGTTTTCTTCCTGCCAAACAGCGAGGCAAAGCAAAGCGTCGTTTACTTTTACGTCAACGGAAGCAGCTATACGAAAGAAAAAGACCCGTACAGGGACGCTTTTAACGAGTACTTCAGCGGCGGATTCAACGGGTTGGTCATGCAGGAAATACGCGAATACCGCTCAATGGCGTACTCGGCGGGAGGAAGCTACATATCGCCACGTGTTGAAGGCAAGGAGGCGGCTTTTATCGGCACGTTAGGCACCCAAGCCGACAAAACCTTGGACGCCGTTGAGGTTTACGTCGATTTGCTGGCGAACATGCCGCAGTACCCCGACAGGATGCTGAACATAAAAACTTTCCTGAAGGAAACGGCAACCGTCGAAAAACCGCACTTCCGCGATGCAAGCCAGCTGTATGAGCAATGGAAGCTGAAAGGGTACGCCCAATCTCCGGCAAAAACCAATCAGGCCGCCGTTGACAGCCTCACGTTCGAGGATATTGTTGCGTTTTATAGCGAAAATATCAAAGGGCGCCCGCTGGTGATAGCCATTGCAGGCAACCCCAAGGCGATTGACGAAAAAGCGTTGGCAAAATACGGTAAAGTCGTTACGCTGTCAACGTCAAAAGTATTTGGCAGTAAGTAGCCGCGAAAGCTTGGGAGGGGAAGCGCAAAGCAATCCCCCTCCCAAGCGGCAAGGGCGGCTCCTGCGCCGCCCCTACGCGCGCTCGTGCCTTGCGCGCTCCGGTCGGAATGACGGATGGGGCGGGGCGCGTTGCGTCTTTCATTCCGTTAGGAATGAACCGCTCGGTAGAAAAGGGCAATGTTCTCGGCGCACCACATTCCGTTAGGAATGTGTCCATACGCGCTCAGGTGTCATTCCTACGGAATGACGGGTTTGGTGGCAGGGATGCTTTTCTACCGAGCGTTCCATCCCTAACGGGATGGCGTTAACGCCGCCAATGCCGCCGCCAATGCTATCCCGCCGCCGCTCCGCTCCCACCGCCGCTCCGCTCCCACCGTTCCCGCCGTCATTCCACCCCGCCGTCATTCCGAGCGGAGCGAGGAACCTCCCACCTTAGCGCCAAACCCTTGTTGCCGCTATATGGCAAAAATGGCGGGAGGTTCCTCCACTGCGCGCGCTCGTGCCTCGCGCGCTCCGGTCGGAATGACGGGTGGGGGGGGACGCGCATTGCGCCCTCCAAAAAAAAAATTTTTCATCATCAATCCACTCAGCCCCTGTAATTTACGTAAATTCCCGTAAATTTGCAAAAAAAATCCGCCATTATTTTGCGTGTTGAAAATTTTTTTTATACCTTTGGGGCTCTTTATTTTATAGAAGCCTGCTATCTGTTTTATTTAAGCCTATGTTTACGGAGCCTGAATCGGCGAGGTATAGCAACCCCACAGCGCGCGCATGTTTTTCCGCGCAGCCCGCGCTACGCGCCGCTCAAGGGGCTTGCGCACGCCTTGCGCCGCCACTCATTACGCGCTACACAGTAATTTTACATTTACAAGAGTGGCGGAGTATTTTTTTTCTATAGAAAAGGAATACCCCGCCATTGTTCATTATTCATTG
>JAITAP010000196.1 GCA_031284065.1 Prevotellaceae bacterium | reverse complement strand
ATCTATCTGGTCGTTTATGGAGCCAAGGTAGTCCTTGCCCATGGTTGAGAGCAGGTTTGCGGCAGTGATAAACACGTCGGTTGGGTGTATCATTGCGTCCAGCAGGTTGTGGATGGCAGAACCGCCGCCATAGTAGTCACTGCTACCGCCGTCGCTGTTGCCATCGCTGTCACGTGGCCTGGCTTTTGCCTTTGAGCTTTGAGTTGACGGCTGTGGGGGATTATTCGATTGCGTTGCCTTCGAATACGCCGCCAAAAAACTGTTGATTTGCGCTATTTTTGCCTCCGATTGACCATTTTCCTTAAGGTTTTCTCTTATCAACTTTTTGGTGGAATCATTCAACTCAGGAATACCGTTGTTGAAAGTTACGTAGGTGGAGGTGGTATCTTCCGCAAGCACAGCGTAGGCTATGGAGTCAACATTAGCAGAATCTATCTCCGCAAATTTTTTCTCCACGTATTCTTCCCACTTTTCTTTCACCCTGTCGTTGACTTCCTTTACCGCGTCGTCTCCCATAAAATATCCAATGGTGATGGTTTGCGCCTTTACCAGCGGCAGCGCCCACGTGGGCTTCCAGCTGTCGTCATCTTGGCACGACGTAGCCCATGCCGCTACCGCCGGCAGCAGCATAATCAAAAAAAACTTTAGCATTGATTTCATAACAAATATGGCTCTAAATATTAACTACCACTCGTGCCGCGCAAAATTACCTGTACCCTTACTTCATTTGCTGATTTCGAAGAAAACGCTCCAAATTTGCAGCTCTGCCGTCCCTTTCTTCGAGCGCGATTTAGGCTGTTCTTCATGCGTAAAAATCTCCGTTCGCCGGTTTTACAAGCCCAGCTTTTGCTCAATGAGCTGTATGAGCGTATGGATAACCTTAATGTGCACCTCCTGTATCCGGTCGGCGTAGCCGCTGTGGGCTACGCAAATGCTCACGTCGCAAACGGTGGACATCATTCCGCCGTTTTTTCCGGTCAGCCCCACCGCGTACATGCCTTGCAGCTTGGCAATTTCCACCGCTTTCACCACGTTTGCGGAGTTTCCGCTGGTGCTTATGGCCAGCAGCACGTCGCCCTTGCGCCCCAAAGCCTCCACAAAGCGCGAAAAGACGCTTTCGAAGCCGTAGTCGTTTGCGGTGCAGGTGAGGTGCGAGGCGTCGCTCGCGGCCACTGCGGGCAGCGCGCGCCTGTCGTTGCGAAAGCGCCCCGAGAGCTCTTCGGCAAAGTGCATGGCGTCGCACATGGAGCCGCCGTTGCCGCACGAGATTACTTTTCCGCCTCCGGCAATAGCTTCGGCCATGAGCGTTGCCGCGCGGTCAACGTTCGCAATATTCTGCTCGCTGTCGGCAAAGGTTTGCAGCACCTGCGCCGCTTCTGCAAAGTTGGCTTTTATTTGAGAAATACTGTCCACAGTGTAAGTTAAAAGCTAAGAATGGTGGAGCAATCCGGAGATTTCAGCTCCTAAAAATTCAACAAAATGAAAAGGCTGCGAATTTTCAGCTAAATTAGTACCTGTAGTGTTCCGCCTTGTACGGCCCTCCTGCCTTAACGCCAATGTACGCCGCCTGTTCGGGGGTTAGCGTTGTGAGCTTTACGCCAATTTGCTCCAAGTGCAGCCGCGCCACCTCCTCGTCCAAATGCTTGGGCAGCGTGTAAACGCCTACCTTCAGCTCCTTGTTTGTCCACAGCTCTATCTGCGCCAGCGTTTGGTTGGTAAACGAGTTGCTCATCACAAACGAGGGGTGCCCCGTTGCGCAGCCAAGGTTTACAAGCCGCCCCTCGGCTAAGAGGAAGATGGCGTGCCCGTCGGGGAAAATGTACTTGTCCACCTGCGGCTTAATGGTTACCTTTTTCACGCCTGCCAGCGCGTTGAGCTTGTCCACCTGAATTTCGTTGTCAAAGTGCCCAATGTTGCAGACGATGGTTTGGTCTTTCATTTTTTTAATGTGCTCCAGCGTAATAATGTCGCGGTTTCCGGTGGTGGTAACGTAGATATTTCCTTCGTCCAGCGCGTCCTCTACCGTTTTCACCTCAAATCCCTCCATAGCCGCCTGTAGCGCACAGATGGGGTCAATTTCCGTAACGATAACGCGCGCCCCGTAACTTCGCATCGACTTGGCGCATCCCTTGCCCACGTCTCCGTAGCCGCATACTACCACTACCTTTCCGGCAATCATCACGTCGGTCGCGCGCTTTACTCCGTCGGCAAGCGATTCGCGGCAGCCGTAGAGGTTGTCGAACTTGCTTTTGGTTACCGAGTCGTTCACGTTGATGGCGGGCACGAGCAACTCGCCGCGCTCCTGCATTTGGTAGAGGCGGTGCACGCCGGTGGTGGTTTCCTCGCTCACGCCTTTCCACTCGGCCACCGTGCGGCGCCACTTTTGCCCGTCCTCCCTGAGGAGGTCTTTGAGCAGCTGAAGAATAACGCCCTCCTCAGTGGAGCCGGGCGTTGCGTTCAGCGTGCTTGCGTCCTTTTCGGCGGCAAAACCTTTGTGGATAAGTAGCGTTGCGTCTCCGCCGTCATCTACTATCAGCTGCGGCCCCTTGCCGTTTGGAAACGATAGCGCCATAGCCGTGCACCACCAGTACTCCTCCAGCGTTTCGCCTTTCCACGCAAACACCGGGGTTCCGGCGGCGGCAATGGCGGCGGCGGCGTGGTCTTGCGTGGAGAATATGTTGCAGCTGCACCAGCGCACGTCGCCTCCCAGCGCCTTGAGCGTTTCAATCAGCGCCGCCGTTTGGATGGTCATGTGCAGCGACCCCATAATGCGCACGCCTTTCAGCGGCTGCGCCTTGCCGTACTTTGCGCGGAGCGACGTCAAGCCCGGCATTTCCTTTTCGGCAATTTCAATTTCTTTCCGGCCCCAGTCCGCAAGCTGCAAATCTTTTACTTTGTAAGGAAGATTTTCCTGTATCAACATACTATTGAGTTTAAATGATTAGACGGTGCAAATGTAGCTTATATTACAATAATAATCACCTTAAATAAAATTTTATTTGTAAATTTGTGTTTTAGAATTTTGCGGCAGGCACGTAAACGCAAGCGCATGAGATTGCTAATCCAAAGAGTATTAGAGGCATCGGTTACTATCGGCGGAGTTGTCAAATCCAAAACCGGAAAGGGGCTTTTGGCGCTGGTTGGCTTTGAGGCGGCTGATAGCGAAGAGGATTTGTTGTGGGGCGCGGCAAAGCTGGCGCGCCTGCGCATTTTCGACGACGAGCAGGGCGTAATGAACCTGTCGCTGCAAGACGTAGGCGGCGAAGCGCTTATCGTAAGCCAGTTCACGCTGCACGCGCAAACCAAAAAGGGAAACAGACCCTCGTACATTCAGGCCGCGCGGCCGGAGTGCGCCGTTGCGATGTACAACAAGCTTGTGGACTTGGTGCAGGCCGAGCTGCAAAAACCCGTCGGGACGGGCGAATTTGGCGCAGACATGCAGGTGTCGCTCATCAACGACGGGCCGGTAACAATCTGGATAGACACCAAGCGGAGAGAGTAGGCGGGAAAAGCAAAATAGTTAAAAATGGTCAAAAATGATTAAAAAATCATCAGGTCATGGACACGCTGGATAAAAATAAAAACGAGGCTCCGGAGCGACCTCTTGTATCGTTTGACTGGGCGGTGAAGCGGATGCTGCGCAACAAGGCAAACTTTGAGGTGGTGGAGGGCTTTTTGAGCGAGCTGCTTGGCCGACAGGTTACGATAACCAGCGTTCTGGAAAGCGAAAGCAACAAGGAGCACAGCAAGGACAAGTTCAACCGGGTAGATGTTACCGTAGAGAACACGCTGGGCGAGGTCATCCTGATAGAGCTACAGTTTATCCCTGAAATGGACTACCTGCAACGGATGCTGTACGGCGTGAGCAAATCCCTTGTAGAGCGCCTTGTGCAGGGCGACAACTACATGAAATTGCAGAAGATATTTTCGATAAACATAGTCTATTTCGATCTTGGACAGGGTAAAGATTACGTTTACTACGGCAAGACGAGTTTTAAGGGGCTGCACGACTTCGATACCCTTCACCTCTCACGGGAGCAGCAGCGTATTTTTGGGCAGATAGTAGCCGGAGACCTGTTTCCCGAGTACTACATCCTAAAGATTAACAACTTCAACAATGTCGCGAAAAATACGTTAGATGAGTGGGTATATTTTCTGAAAAACGACCGCATACGGGAAAACTTCACCGCCAAAGGCTTGCTCAAGGCCCGCGACATTCTGGACTACAGCCGCCTCTCGCCGGAAGAGAGAGCTGAGTACAACTACGCCAAGGACGTAAAAAGCCATAACCTCAGCCAAATTGCCACCGCCAAAGCGGAGGGGAGATCGGAGGTAGAGAAAAAATATGCGGAAGCCCTCAAGGAAAGGGACAAAGCCCTCAAAAAAAAGGACAAAGTAATCGAAAAGCAGGGCAAAGTAATCGAAGAGCAGGGCAAAACCCTCGAAGAGCAGGGCAAAACCCTCGAAAAGCAGGGCAAAGCCCTCGAAAAACAGGGCAAAGCCTTCGAAAAACAGGGCAAAACCCTCAAAGAACAGCACAAAATGATTGAAGAGCTAAAGCAACTTTTAAGTGGTAAGATATAAATTAATTCATACGATGTACTTACAAATTATTAATCTGAAAAAAACGATATGCTACATTTAGACATTTCAAAAACACTGGGCGCCGTGAGCCTTGCCGAGCTGCAATCGCTGCAAGGCAAAGCCGTTGACGCTCTTCGCACGCTTCACGCGGGCAACGGAAAGGGGAGCGACTTTTTGGGCTGGCTCAACCTGCCGACCTCTATTTCGGCAGCCGAAATAGCCGACATAAAAGACGCCGCCGCCAAGCTGAGCGCCAACGCAGATGTGGTGGTGGTTATCGGCATTGGCGGCTCATACTTGGGCGCAAAGGCCGTTATCGACGCTCTGTCGCACACCTTCGATACGCTGCGGGACAAGAGCAGGCGAAAATCGCCGCTGGTGCTGTTTGCCGGGCAAAACATTGGCGAGGATTACCTGTTTGAGCTGATGGAAACCTTGCAGGGCAAATCCGTTTCGTGCATCGTCATTTCCAAGTCGGGCACTACCACCGAACCGGCGCTGGCGTTCCGCATCATAAAAAATTTTATTGAGCAAACCTGCGGCAAGAGCGAGGCAAAAAATCGCATCGTCGCCATTACCGACAAGTCGCGCGGCGCTTTGCGCGCTATGGCAGACAAGGAGGGCTACAAAACTTTCGTCATCCCCGACGACGTGGGCGGACGGTTCTCCGTGCTCACGCCGGTGGGCTTGCTGCCCATTGCCTGCGCCGGCATTGACGTTGCCGCGCTGGTGCAGGGCGCTGCGGAGATGGAAAAGAGCACGGGAGCGGACGTTCCCTTTG
>JAITAP010000097.1 GCA_031284065.1 Prevotellaceae bacterium | reverse complement strand
TAATCCGTGTAATCTGTGGACAAAAAAAACTTCGGGATGAATTTCCATTCATAGACGGGGCAAAGGTATATCAAAATTACGGAAAAATGCAAGAAAATATTTTTTTTACGCTAAGTGAATTACAATTCATGCTGTGCGCCAACAAGTTAAGTGCCATTCCTGAATGTTAAACACAGAGCTAAATTTGGGGGTTTTGTCCGCGAGCTGCACGAATTGAGCTTATTTGCGAACCAAATATGTGCAATTTGTGGCGGAATTTTTTTTGGCGGGAGGTTCCTCGCTTCGTTCGGAATGGCGGCGGGGGCAACGGAATGGCGGCGCGGGCAGCTTCCGGCCATTACTTGCGGATTATTTTTGCCAAAAACTGCGCCGTGTAGCTTGTTTTGCTTTTGCAGATTTCTTCGGGCGTGCCGGAGCATAAAATCTTGCCTCCCTCCGCGCCCCCTTCGGGCCCAAGGTCAATGATATGGTCGGCAACCTTTACCACGTCCATGTTGTGCTCAATGACAACAATTGTGTTGCCGCGCTCAACGAGCTTGTAGAACACCTCGAGCAGCACGCGCACATCCTCAAAGTGAAGTCCTGTGGTGGGCTCGTCAAAAATGTAGAGCGTTTTTCCGGCGTCGCGCTTTGCGAGCTCGGCGGATAGCTTGAGCCGCTGGCTCTCGCCACCGGAAAGCGTAGTGCCGGCCTGCCCCAGCGCTACGTACCCCAGTCCCACGCTCTGCATTGCTTTCAGGCTGCGTGAAATGCCCGGCACGTTCTCAAAAAAGGCCGCCGCCTGATCAATGGTCATCTCCAGCACGTCGCTAATGTTTTTCCCCTTGTAGCGCACGGCTAACGTTTCGCGGTTGTATCGCTTTCCGTTGCAGGTTTTGCACGTTACGTACACGTCGGGCAAAAAGTTCATTTCGATAGCCTGTGTTCCGGCTCCGCGACACTCCTCGCAGCGTCCGCCCTTTACGTTGAAGGAAAATCGTCCGGCCTTGTAGCCGCGAATTTTTGCGTCGGGGGTAGCCTCAAACAGCTTCCTTACTTCGCCAAAAACGCCGGTGTAGGTGGCGGGGTTGGAGCGTGGCGTGCGGCCTATGGGCGACTGGTCAACCTCCACTACCTTGTCGATATGCTCAATGCCGGTAATTGCCTTGTAGGGCAGCGGTTCTTGCAGCGACCGGTAGAAGTGCCGGCTCAGTATCGGGTGCAGCGTTTCGTTGATGAGCGTCGATTTGCCGCTTCCCGACACGCCCGTAACGCAAACAAACTTCCCCAGCGGCAGCTCCAGCGTAACGTTTTTGAGGTTGTTGCCGGTGGCTCCCTCCAGCACAATGGATTTTCCCAGGCCTTTGCGGTGCGCTGCCGGCACCGGTATTTCCCTTTCGCCGCGCAGGTATTGCAGCGTGAGCGACGGGGTTTCGCCGCTACCGTCGGCAGCTTTTTTGGAGGCCGGCGGCAGCTCTCCCAGCTTTCCCTGAAAAATAATTTTTCCGCCGCGCGTGCCCGCCCCGGGCCCTACGTCCACCACCCAGTCGGCCGCGCGCATCATTTCTTCGTCGTGCTCCACCACGATGATGGAGTTGCCTTCGTCGCGCAGCCGCTTGAGCGACTCGATAAGCCGAATGTTGTCGCGCTGGTGCAGCCCTATGCTCGGCTCGTCGAGAATGTAGAGCACGTTCACCAGCTTTGAGCCTATCTGCGTGGCCAGCCGTATGCGCTGGCTTTCGCCGCCCGACAGGGATGCGCTGCTGCGGTTGAGCGACAGGTAGCCCAGCCCCACGTCGAGCAAAAACGACAGCCGGCTGCGGATTTCCTTTACAATTTCGGCGGCTATGGCGCGCTGCCGGTTGGTCAGCTTTTGCTCTACCGTGTCAAACCACGCCGCCAGCGCCTCAACGTCCATCGCCGCCAGCTCGGTGATATTTTTGTCGGCTATCTTGAAAAACAGCACGTCTTCCTTGAGGCGCATGCCGTGGCATACGGGGCAGGGCTTATGCGATATGTACCGGTTTGTCATATTTTGCAAAGGCTCGTCGTCCTGCTCGTGCTTGTTGGCGATAATGTTGATAACGCCCTCAAAGTTGAGCTGGTAGCTCGACGCTATTCCAATTCGGTTGCCGTCGATGCGCAGCCCCTCCTGCGTGCCGTACAGCACCGCCTCCAGCCCTTCGGCCGGGATGGATTCGATGGGGTCGCTGAGCGAAAAGCCAAATTTTCTTGCGATAGCTTCCAGCTGTACAAAGAGGAGGGTTGGCTTCTGTGCCCCCAGCGGGGCTATTCCGCCGCTGCGGATGCTGTTTTTTCGGTCCGGAATAACTTTGTCAATGTCTGCTTCGGCCACAACGCCCAGCCCGTTGCAACGCGGACACGCGCCCTGCGGCGAGTTGAACGAAAAGGTATGCGGCGCAGGCTCGTTGTAGGCAATGCCGGTGGTGGGGCACATGAGGTGGCGGCTGTAAAAGCGCGTCTCCTGCGTAGCGACGTTCAGCGCCATTATGGTATTGCCGCCCTGCTGCATGGCGCTTGCAATGCCGTTGTAGAGTCGTTTGCGGTTGGCGTCTTCCGCGCTTGGGACAACTTTGTCCACCACCAGCTCCACAAAGTGCGGTTTGTAGCGGTCGAGCTTCATTCCCGAGCGTATTTCCCGCACCTCGCCATCCACGCGCACGCTCAGGTATCCCTTGCGCCCCAGCTGGTCAAACAGCTCCTTGTAGTGCCCCTTTCGTCCCTTAACGATGGGGGCAAGCAGGAGCAGCTTTTGCCCGGCAAACTTTTCCGTTATCAGCTGGGTAATTTGCTCGTCGGTGTAGCGCACCATTTGCTCTCCGGTGTTCTTGGAGTAGGCGATGGCGGCGCGGGCGAAGAGCAGGCGGAGAAAGTCGTAAATTTCGGTGGTGGTGCCCACCGTTGAGCGGGGGTTTTTGGAGGTTGTTTTTTGCTCAATCGAAATCACGGGGCTTAGCCCGGTAATTTGCTCCACGTCCGGACGCTCCATGCTGCCCACAAACTGCCGCGCGTACGCCGAGAGCGTTTCCATGTAGCGGCGTTGCCCTTCGGCGTAAATGGCGTCGAACGCCAGCGACGATTTGCCGCTGCCGCTCAAGCCGGTGATTACCGTAAGCGCGTTGCGCGGGATGGTTACGTTTATGTTTTTGAGATTGTGAACGCGCGCCCCGATGACCTCTATTTTGCTTTCCTCCATAAAAATATCTTGAGTTTATCAAGTTTTCTGCTACTTTTTGCCGTAAGCTTTCTCCCTAAATCCCTCCTTTGGCACTTTAATGTAGTAGGTACGTCCATGCTTGTTGGTCAGCATTGCGTCGCGCAGCCACGGGTTCAGAAGCTTCAGAATTTTGTAGTTGGTGTTGTGCCGTATGGCAAAGTCGGCCCAGCTGGGGACAGGGGTGTTCACCATTACTTCCCGGTAGCGGTATGTAGGGTACATTTCATTCAGGGGGATGTAAAATCCGTACTTCTGCGGGTTGGAGATGATGAGCTTGAACGCCAGGATTCGGAAGATGTAGCGCGACGTTTCGTCGTTCAACCGCATATCGTGGTACGACGTTGATCGTTGCCGCTCCATCTGCTGCGCGAGCCCCTTTGTCCCCATGTTGTACGCCGCCGCCGCCAGCGTCCAGCTACCAAACAGGCTGTGCGATTTTTGCAAGTACTTGCAGGCCGCGAGTGTTGACTTTTCAAGGTGATACCGCTCGTCCACCTCGCTGTTTATTTCCAGCCCAAGCTCCTTTCCCGTGCCGAGCATCAGCTGCCAGAGTCCCACCGCTCCGGCGGGCGACGTTACCTGCTGCAAGCCGCTCTCGGCAACGCACAGGTACTTGAAGTCGTCGGGGATACCGTTGCTTCTTAAGATGGCTTCGATGACAGGAAAGTAGCGGCTGGTTTGCTTAATGATTAAAAACATTTGCGAGTGCCAAAACATGTTGACCGTCAGCTCGCGCTCCAAGCTTTCGCGCGTATCGAAGTTTTCGAGCGGGATTTTTTCTCCTGCAAAGTCAAGCGAAGCGGGCAGCTCCGGCAGCTGCACGTGCTGCTGCGCGGACAAGGTTGCCTCGCGCTCCTCCGCTACCTCTACCTCTACCGGCGGCTGTGGCTGTTGTTGCTTGTGTTGCGAAGAAGAATTTTGACTCCGGGCGTTTCCCAAAAAGACAGCCGACAGCGTCCCGATTGCGAATATGGTGGCGGTAAGCTTGACGCGCGTAGATTTGACTGGTTGCATTGTGCAGATAAACTTAAGCTACAAAAGTAGCTATTTTTTTTCGATTTGGCGTTTTACCCGCCGTGATAATTTTATTCGGCTCCCAAAAGCTGCATTTCGGGGCTCCCGTGTTCCGCAGGAAATGTATCGCTCGGCGGCAGAAGACCGCGCCCCGCCGGAGCTTGGGGACCGGCGCGCCGCATTTCCTTCGCGGGGCGGGAGCGTAAAAATTTTCGCCAAAAACCTTTTGGCGGCAAAGGCGGATTATTTTAAATTAAACAACTATGGCAAATTATCCTTACCTTTGTGCCTCTGTAAATGAAAACAAGACATGGCAAACCTAATCATAGACGTTGGCAACACGGCGGTAAAGCTGGCTGTGGCGGACAACAACGCCATTGTGGACAAGCTGGTGGACAGTAGCGCTTCGTTCAGCGCAGGCCGGGCATTTTTGGCAAGGCACAGCACGCTGCCCGCCATCATTTCGTCGGTGCGGGGCGGCAACGACGCGGTGGCGGCGCTGGCGCGTCGCCTGCTGCCCAAAGCCGTAAAGCTTACGCACGCAACGCCCCTGCCGATTCGCAACCTGTACGCCTCGCCCGAAACGCTGGGCAACGACCGTCTGGCGGCGGCGGTGGGGGCAAGCTTCCTCTTCCCCCGCCGCAACGTGCTGGTGGTGGACGCCGGAACAGCCATCACCTACGAGCTGGTGAGCGAGCGCGGCGAGTACCTTGGCGGCAATATTTCGCCGGGCATTGCCCTGCGCTTTAAGGCGCTGCACGACTTCACCGCGCGCCTGCCCCTGTGCGAACCGGCCGACAGCTTCCCCTCGCCGGGCGGCAACACGCGCGAAGCAATTACGGCAGGAGTGCTCAACGGAGTACTGTACGAAGTGGAAGCTAACATAGACCAATTTGCCTTAAAGTATTCAAATTTGCAGGCGGTTTTTACCGGTGGCGACGCCGATTTTTTGGCAAAGAGGGTAAAAAGAACGATATTTGCAAGTTATGATTTAGTGTTAATCGGATTAAACAGGATACTTGAGCACTATGCTGAAGCTAACTAAATGGACTTTTTTTGGGGCGGGATTTTTTATCATCGGCTCCGTATATGCTCAGGACAACAGCAGCATTAATACCTATTCCCCTTACTCCATGTACGGCATGGGAGATATAGCGCAGCCGGGGCTTACCGCTACCGGAAGCATGGGCGGAATTACCACCGGCGTGCGCGAATCGAGGCAAATAGATTACGTGAACCCTGCCGGAGCCTCCGCGCGCGACTCGCTTACCTTTGTGCTGGACTTTGGCGGCGAAATGAAAAATTTTTACTCAAAAACATCAACCCTGAACACCAGCTACAACACCGCCAACTTTCGCCACATAGCGTTTGCCTTTCCCGTAGGGCGGTTTGGCTTGAGCGTCGGCCTTACGCCGTTCAGCAGCGTAGGCTACGAGGTGGAGCAGCGCGAGCGGAACGACGACATTGTGGCAAGCATGGGCGACGTGCGCTACCTCTACCGGGGAGAAGACGGCGTTAACCAGATATTTTTGAACTTGGGCTTTAACGCCACCGAGCGTTGGGCGGTAGGGGCAGGCGTGCGCTACCTCTTTGGCAGCATCAGCCACTACTACAACGTGCAGTTCAACACCAACGCCTACTACTCCAACGTTTACTCGTCGGAGGTGCAAAAAATTTCAAGCTTTGTTCCGACGCTCGGCGCACAGTACACCCAGCCGCTCGACGACAAGCGTCGCATAGTGTTTGGCGCTTCATTCCAGCCGGAGATGAAGCTGCGCGGAACGCGAACCGCACTCTCGCAGGTGAGCGCAAACGCCGGATACGATACCGCGTACAACTCGTCCGGCAGCGCGTCGGCGCTAATGCCCATGCAGCTGAACCTTGGCGCAAGCATTACCGCCACCGAAAAATGGATGCTGGGAGCCGAGTTCAACTATCAGGACTGGTCCAAAACCAAAGTAATCAACAGCACCGATGCGATGGGTCGCTCGTACAATATTCGGCTGGGCGGCTACTACATCCCCAACCGCTACGACGTGCGCTACTTCTGGAAGCGCATGACGTACCGCGGCGGGCTGCGCTACTCCCAAACGCCGCCGCTCTACAACGGAAATGCGGTAAGGGATATTGCCCTCAACGCAGGCTTCAGCCTCCCCATGAGGGGCGCGGGGTACCTCAACGCCGGCGTTGAGGTGGGGCGGCGCGGCGCCACCGGCAGCGGAATGGTGCAGGAAACGTACCTGACCCTCTCGGTGGGAATAACGCTTTTTGAGGCGTGGTTTGTTAAGTACAGGTACGAGTGAAAACCATAGCCTCATACTCGCTCAAAATCTCCGCCGCGATGCTGCTTGCCGCGCTCTCCTCGTGCAAAAACAGCATAGAAAAAATTCGAGAAATAAACGATATCCAAGCAATTCCGTCGCTACGCATAGAAAACCTGAACGGGCGAATGACCGAGCTGGGAACGCTAAAAGTGAAATTTATTACCCCAGAGCTGCGGCAATTCTACTTTGCCGAAGAAAAATATACCGACTTCCCCAAAGGAATAGAGCTCTACCGCTACCTTGATTCGGTAACGGTGGAGTCGAGCATTGTTGCCGATTACGCCATAAACTACGAGGCAAAAGAGCTGTGGGAAGCCACCGGAAACGTGGTGGCGAGAAACTTGCAGGGCGACGAGCTGAGAACCGAAAAGCTGTTTTGGAACCAGAAAACAAAAAAGGTATATACGGATGCGCTGGTGAATATCGTAGATACCAAAAAAGGGGCAATAATTTACGGTAAAGGCCTGGTTTCCGATGAATCGTTCACGGACTACGAAATACAGGAAGTCTTTGACAGCGTTATTTACGTTGATGACAAAAAGTGAGGTTTGACCAATGGACTCCGGGTGGCTAATAATTTCCATACTTCTTTTTTCTGCCTTTCTGGGAGGCCTGGAGGTAGCATTTCTCTCATCCAGCAAGCTAAAGGTAGAAATTGACAAGCATCAGGGCAAGGTTTACGCCTACCTTGTGAATATCTTCATGCGCCGGCAGGAGCAGTTTACCGCCTCCATTGTGGTGGCCAACACGGTGGCGCTGGTTATCTACGTCATCGCAATGGTCAACGTGCTGTACGCGCACGGCGTAACAAACGGTTTTTCGTGGTATGTGCGGCTGACAGTAAGCGTGCTCGTATCCTCCTCTGCGATTTTGGCGGTGGGCGAATTTTTGCCGAAAACCATCTGCCGCCTGCGCCCAAACTTCTTCCTGCGCGCCTTCAGTATTCCCGCTCTTTTTGTATATCTGCTGTGCTACCCTGTCGCCAAGCTCACTACGTGGCTTTCGGGGGCGGTGCTGCGCTATGTTTTCAGGCAAAAGACCGCCGAACAGCCAACCGTGCCGATGTTCGAAAAAAACGAGCTGCAAAACCTCGCCAGCAAGGCAACAGCGTCAACAGAAGAGCCCGAACGGGAGCACGATATAAAAATTTTCCGGAATGCGCTGGACTTTGCCGACGTCAAGGTGCGCGAGTGCATGGTACCGCGCACCGAAATTGAGGCCATAGCGCTGGAAGAAAGCATGGATAGCCTCCGCGAGCTGTTTGTGCAGACAGGCTTTTCGCGCGTCATGGTGTACCGGGAGTCTATCGACAACATTATCGGCTACGTAAAGTCCACCGACCTGTTCAAGTCCTACGCAAACATTCGCGAAATGCTCATCACGCCGGAGTTTGTGCCGGCAAGCATGTCGGCGCAGCTGCTGCTTGCATCGTTCATAAAAAAGCACAAGTCTATTGCGGTGGTGGTTGACGAATTTGGCGGCACCGCCGGAATGGTAACGCTGGAGGACGTAATGGAGGAAATTTTTGGCGAAATAGAGGACGAGCACGACTCGGAGAGCCTGCTCGAAAAAAAACTCTCGGACAACGAATTTGTCTTTGCCGGACGGCTGGAGGTGGCTTACCTCAACGAAAAGTACGACCTCCACATAGAAGAATCGGACGAGTACGAAACCCTTGCGGGCTTTATTATCTTCGGCAGCGAAAGCATCCCAAACGTTGGCGAAGTGCTGGAGCTGGGAAACTTTAAGGTGCGAATCCTTAAAACCACCGCCTCAAAAATAGACTTGGTGCACGTTACGCTACTATAAATCTGTCCGCCTGCTACATTATAAAGCGGCTGTTTTTTAAACCCCGCCCTAAGGTTAAGGGACTTGCTGTCGTAGGTTTTATATGGTAATGTGCTCTCGTTGCAACAAAGTCCGCGCAAAATATAAAAAAAACGGATTGCGGATTGCTTATTATAAATAAAGCGTTATCTTTGCAGGCTGTCAAAATTATTTTTATCACCATAAAAACTATTACTGTAAAAAAATGGCTGTTTTAGAATCTCTCAGAAACAAAGCCGGGGCGCTGTTAGTTGGCGTCATTGGGCTTGCGCTGCTTAGCTTCGTGCTTGGCGACTTGTTTGGAAATGGGGGCGGCGGATTATTTTCGTCGGCTAACGATGTGGGAACAATAGACGGGCATACCGTCTCCTACGAAGAGTACCAGCAAACTGTGGACCACTTCACCGGCGTTTACCTCGCAATGTACGGGCAGAACGCAACCAACGAAGCCGTAACGGAAGAACTCAGGGAGCAGGCTTGGCAGGCGCTGGTGCGGAAATATTTGTACGACAAAAAGTACGACGAGCTGGGCATACAGGTGCCGAGCGACGAGTTGTTTGACCTGATACAGGGGCGCAACCCCTCGCCGCTGATAGTGCGCAACTTCACAAACCCCCAAACAGGCGAATTTGACAGGGGATACATACTGCGCTACCTGCAAAACATTGAGCAAAATCCGGACGCAAAAACCTACTGGCTCTACCTGGAAAAGGAAATCATAAACCAGCGCAAGCAAGCCAAGCTGATGGGGCTGGCGGCAAAGGCAATGTACGTAACCTCCGCCGACGCAAAAAATGCGTTCTGCAACGGAGCAAACACGGTGAACATTCAGTACGTCTCCAAGCCGCTGAGCAGCTACCCCGACAGCCTGATAAAAATTACCTCAAGCGACGTAAAAAAATACTACCGCAAGCACAAGCAACGCTACAAGCAAAGCGCGTCGTGCGACGTGGAGCTGGTAACCTTTCCCATTGCGCCCTCAGAGGAGGACGATAAAGCCACAAGCCGCTGGATAGAAAACCTTGCGCCGGAGTTTAAGAGCGCTGCCGACGTAGCCCAGTTTGCCACCCTGCACTCCGACGCGCCGTTTAACGCTATTTACCACAAAAAAGGCGAACTCTCGGCGCTGCTCGACAGCTTTGCCTTTGCAGCGGGTAAGAGCGACATGCTCGGCCCCCTGTATGACAACGGCGCGTACAAGATGGCGCGCATTGCCGACACACGGGTGTTGCCGGACTCGGTCAAAGCGCGGCACATGCTTCTGGACATTTCCAAAGGGCTGGAAGCTGCGCACAAAATCGCCGACAGCATACGCACCGCGCTGAAAAAAGGCGCAAGCTTCACCGAGCTGGCAGCGAAATACTCAATTGATAAGGCGGCAAACGAAAAGGGAGGCGATCTCGGATGGTTTGCGCAGAGCGCTATGGTTAAGCCCTTCGGCGACTCCTGCTTTTTTGCCCCAAAGGGACGGGTGCTGGTGGTAGAAACGCAGTTTGGCGTGCACGTGGTGGAGGTTACCGACAAGGGCAAAGCCGAAAAAAAGGTACAGCTGGCGGTGGTAGAGCGCACCGTAGAGCCGAGCCGCACCACCAGAGAACGCATCTTTAACGACGCAAACGAGCTGGCTACGCAGTCTATCGACCGCGCCGCGTTCGTTGCCAAAAGTAACGAAAAGGGATATGCGCGCCGGCCGGCGTCGCGCATCACCATCAACGACAAAACCGTTGCAGGCTTGCAGGACGCAAGAGAGCTGGTGCGCTGGGTATATAACGGCAAAGAGGGCGACATTTCGCCCATACTTGAGGTTGACAATAACTTTGTGATTGCCTCCCTCACCGTTGTCCGCGAAGACGGCTACGCGCCGGTAAAGCAGGTAGCCTCCGAAATTTCGACAGAGCTGCTGCGCGAGAAAAAAGCCGCCGCAATAGCCGAAGAAATGAAAGGCGCAGACAACCTGAACAGCCTCGCGGAGCGCCTCAACCTGAGCGTACAAACGCTGGACAACGTGAACTTTGCCAGCTTCTACCTGCCGGGCGTAGGCGTAGAGCCAAAGCTGGCGGCAGCCGCTTCGTCTTCAAAGGAAAACCTCCTGTCGGCGCCGGTAGAAGGGCTTTCGGGCGTGTACGTGTTTACCGTAACCTCCTCCAACGCTTCCGCCGCCCCCGACGAAAACCTGCTGGCGCAGGAAAAAGCGCGGCAGCAAGCATCCATCCCCATGCGCATGGGGTACGAGCTGTTTGAAACGCTACGCGCCGAAGCCGACATAAAGGATATGCGCGGAAAAATATACTGATACAGTTAGGAACGACGAATAGAGTTGGGGACGACGTGACGGAACGGCGGCGGGATAGCATTGGCGGGGCGGTGTGGGCGGCGTTAGCGCCATCCCGTTAGGGATGGGACGCTCGGTAGAAAAGCATCCCCACCACCAAACCCCGACATTCCGTAGGAATGTCTCCGAAATATTTGTGGACACATTCCTAACGGAATGTGTTGCGCACGGGTGCATTTGCCATTTCTACCGAGCGATTCATTCCTACGGAATGAAAAAGACGCAAGCGACCTGCCACACCTCGCTCCCAGACCTCACCCCCGACCCCTCTCCAAAGGAGAGGGGAGGCTTGCGCCGAACATCGTGCCACCCCACCCGTCATTCCGACCGGAGCGCGCATGTAGAGACGCACGGCGTGCGCCCCGCCGCGCATCGCGCCCGCCGCGCATCGCGTCCCCACCCCACCCGTCATTCCGACCAGAGCGCGTGAGGCACGAGCGCGCGTAGCGGAGGAACCTCCCGCCATTTTTGCCATATAACGGCAACAAGGGGGGGGGGTAAGGTGGGAGGTTCCTCGCTCCGCTCGGAATGACGGCGGCGGGACGGGACGGAATGACGACGGAACGCGGCGGGGGGTGGGAGGTTCCTCGCTCCGCTCGGAATGACGGCGGGACGATGAGGAAAAAAAAATGGTGGGAAAAAAAAGTGTAGCGTTAAAAGTACTGTTTCCACAAGGCTTCCAGCGGAAGTTCAAAAAAAAGTTGTAAATTTTTTTGCAAAAAAATTGTATTTAATATTTTTTTGTTTACTTTTACGCCCTAATTTGGTTTGAGAATCTATTTCTAATAAAAACCACCCCCAAGCTATGGGCGGCTTTGAGTTTGTTACTTGTACAGTACATATTTTATGCTTGTTTTGCTCACATATCGTTTTTCCAAAACCCTTCGCGGGCTGTGTAACGGCGCGGGATTAGCCGCCGTTGCGCTCCGCTTGCAGACGCTCGAAATTCAGAGAGAGAGAGAGAGAGAGAGAGAGAGAGAGAGAGAGAGAGAAGAGATCAGCGAGTTACGTTTCCCATAGCAAAAATTTCCGAATTTTCTACTATCCGCACATGTTTTTTTCTGGAACATGGGCGGTTTCTTTTTGCCCTTTCCGCTCCCTGCCGCACGTGAGCGCGGCGCAAGCCAGACCTCACCCTGCCTCCCCTCTCCTTTGGAGAGGGGCAGGGGTGAGGTTGCGCAAAAGAATTAACGTAGAAATGGGTATGACAATCTAAATAATCAATAATAATCAATTAATCACTCAAAAAACCATTAATCACTCAAAAAAAACAAGCATCATGAAAAAGACAATTTTTTTACTCTGCACAACGCTCTCCCTCTGGGGATGGCAAAACGCGGCGCAAGCGCAAAACACAACCTGCGAAACCGCCCAAACCATTACATTAGGCGATACCGTTACTACGCCAGTTCAATACCAATACCGGTGGTACAAGTTTTCGGCAACCGAAGGCGAAAGTTACGGGACAAAAGAGGGGAAGGAAATAAACGGCTCTTTCTACGTGTACTCGTCCAGCGGCGGATATACAATCGCTTCCGGTAGCAGCACATTTACCTTTACCGCACCGGCTACGCAGGATTACTACATTCGCGTTTACAGCTACAGCGCAACCAACAAATGGCTCGTAACCAAAGTTACCGACAACCGAATATGCGCCTACGCCGAAGCTATCACGTTAGACGATACTGTTAAAACCACAGCTCAATACCAATACCGGTGGTACAAGCTTTCGGCAGCCGCAGGCGAAACCTACGAGGTGAAAGAGGGGAATGAAATAAACGGATATTTTTACGTGTACTCATCCTGCGGCGGAAATCAAATTGCCTCCGGTAGCAGCACATTTATCTTTACCGCGGCGGCTACGCAGGACTACTACATTAGCGTTTACGGCAATAACGCAACCAACAAATGGCTCGTTACCCGAGTTACCGACAACCGCTTATGCGCCTACCCCGAAAGCATCAAGCTGGGCGATACCGTTACCACCACAGCTCAATACCAAGACCGGTGGTACAAGTTTTCGGCCACCGCAGGCAAAGCTTACAAGGTGGAGGGAATCGGATTGAGCGGTAGCCTCTCCGTGTACCCATTCTGCGGCAGCGACGCTATCTCCAACTCCAACTTTACCGCGGCGGCTACGCAGGACTACTACATTAGCGTTTACGGCTACAGCGAAACCAACAAGTGGCGCGTAACCCAAGTTACCGACAACATTATATGCGCTAACGCCGATACTATCACGTTAGGCGATACTGTTACCTCGCTTAATGGCGAGCGGTGGTACAAGCTTTCGGCAACCCAAGGCGAAAACTACGAAATAGGCAGGAGCGGAATGAGCGGCAGCTTCTCCGTGTACTCTTCCTGCAACGGAAGCTCCCTCTCCCTCTCCAACAATATCTTTACCGCACCGGCTACGCAGGACTACTACATTCGCGCCAACGGCTACAACGAAACCAACAAGTGGCTCGTAACCAAAATTACCGACAACCGCGTATGCGCTCAAGCCGAAGCTATCACGCTGGGCGATACCATTACCACTACAGTTCAATCCCAAGAGCGGTGGTACAAGCTTTCGGCCACCGCAGGCGAAGTTTACGAAATGGGGGAAATAGATGGCTACTTCTACGTGTACTCCTCCTGCGACGGAAGCCGCATTGCCTACGGCAGCGGCACGTTTGTCTTTGCCGCACCAGCTACGCAGGACTACTACATTAGCGCTTACGGCTACGGCGAAACCAACCCGTGGAGCGTAAGCCTCAAGAGCGACGTCTCTTCCGAGTGCAGCTCCGCCCCAGCTGTTAGCGTTGACTCTGCCGTGCAGGGCTTCAACACCGGCGGCAAAACTTTCTGGTACAAGGTAACGCTTGAGGCGAACGCGCTGTACCTCACTGAAGGCCTCAGCTCGTCCGACGTTACCTTTGCCGTGCGCAAGGCTTGCGGGGACGCTCCGGAAGCCATCAGCTACAACAACTCCGTGGGCGGGTATCCGTACACGTCCTCTCAGGCAGGCGAATACCTCATCGGCATTTCCTCTACCTACGCCTACAGCTCTACGTGGAGGGTGAGGAAAATAGTGGGCAACGCTATTTGCGAAAACGCCACGCCGGTGGCGCTCAACGCCAAAACGCCCGTTGCCCATGAGGGCAGCGCCTACCTGTGGTACCGCGCCAACGTGCAGGCAGGCAAGTGGTACGCTGTTAGCGTTT
>JAITAP010000280.1 GCA_031284065.1 Prevotellaceae bacterium | reverse complement strand
GCCCACAAGTTATACAAACACTCTCAGCGCCACTACCCAAGCGGGACGCAGCAAAATGCGCCCCGCTTTTTGTTGCGCACAAATTTGAAATTTATTTCTCAAATTTGGAGGAAATATTCTAAATTTGCGGTCAAACAATGTACCTAAAATGTACCCGTACTTGAACCGGAACAGAATGTGGCAGCTGTAGCGTTTCAAAATTGGCTGTTTTAGCGCGCAGATGACGCTACCAAGTTTTCTATATTGTGGACGATTTCTGATTTTTTTTTGACCGAGAAATCAAAAAACATCAACGCTTTTACTATAGCCTGACGAGGCCCATTGGCTATCCTGCCAATAAATGAAGGCCTGTGGCGCTCGAACCCGTAAATCTTTTTCCTTACCCCGAACTCAGGTTACAAGCTAACCACCTGCTTTTTCCCATCGTAGTTCACCGTTTTGTAGCTTGTTGAGGGAGCGTCCCCCGCTCCATTGCCGGGGCTTACTACTACGACGCTAAATTTTCTGCTCGTTAGCATCCCCTTGTAAGCGCCCTGGCGCGCGTCAATGGTGAGCTTTTTGCTTTTGTCATTCCAGCGGAAGGTAATGGTGGAGTACTCTCCTTTTTCGTAGTTGTAGTTGTCGTTTTCGTCCTCGTATAGCGTAAATTTGCCGTTGGCTCCCGTGTAAATGCGTATTTCCAGATTGTCCCAACTTTTTTCGGTAGCGTACTGCACTTTGTGCCCGAAAGGAATAATGGAGCCGGTTTTTACGTAAACCGGTAAAATATCGAGCGGCGTTTCTTTCGCAATATGCTGACCACCGGAATATTTATCCCCTGTCCAAAAATCTACCCAGTCAGCGCCTGAGGGCAAGTAGAGGCGGGTAGATTTTACTTTGCCAAATGTGGCGCGAGGCATTTCTCCGCTGTCGGTCGCTGTGTACATTGGCGTGGTAACAGGGCATACCAGCAGCGACTTGCCAAACATGTACTGATTGTCGATACCCGAAACATTTTTATCGCTGCCGAAATCCATTGCCAAAGCCCGCATAAAGGTGGACTGATGGGCGCTAACCTCCCAAGCAGTGGCGTAAATATAGGGCAGCAGGCGGTATCTCAGGTTAATGTACTTTTCTATTGCATCGTAATATTTTTCACCTTTACTGCCGAATTGGTAAATTTCGCGTGGGGCATCGGCGCCGTGTGAGCGCATCATTGGGCAAAACGCGCCAAATTGCATCCAGCGGACGTAAAGCTCGCGGTACTCCGGATTGGCAAGCTTTCCGGGAAAATCTCTTCCGATAAAGAAGCCTCCAATATCGCTGTTCCAATGCGGTATGGCGCAAAGTGAAAAGTTTAAGCCCGCTGAAATTTGCTTGCGCAGCACGTCCCACGAGGCGGTAACGTCGCCTGTCCACGTGTTGGCTCCGTAGCGTTGCTGGCCGGCAAAAGCCGAGCGGGTAAGGATGAACACACGTTTGCTCGAAGACGCGGCGCGCTGATGGTCGTACACGCCGCCAACGGTGGCAAGCGGGTAAGCGTTGCGCACTTTTCGGAATGAGCCAAGAAATGTCCGGTTGTCAAAATCTTCCGGCTTTTTGTTGTGGTGGTCGGGGTCGGTAGAGTCCATCCACCAGCCGTCTATACCCAGCGAAAAAAGCCCCTTGTTCAGGTACTGCCAGTATATGTCGCGCGCGGCAGGATTGTAGGCGTCGTAAACGCGCACAAACGATGGAAAATCTTCGCGCGGAGGCCATCGCTCAACGCCGGAAACAGGCCACGTCTCAAAGTCGAGCAGCATGTTTTTCTCCTTCATTTCGGCAAATTGCTTGGTCATGGGGCCAAACGAAGCCCAAATGGAAATCATTATTTTTGCGTTCAACCCGTGAATGTCATCCACCATTTTTTGCGGATTGTTGAAGTCGGGGCTTAGAAACTCCATCGAATTCCACAGGTAGTTGCCGCCCCAGTACTGCCAGTCTTGAATGATACCGTCGAGCGGCACGCCCAGCTCGCGATACTTGCGCACTACGCCAACTATTTCTTCCTGCGATTTGTAACGCTCACGGCTTTGCCAGTACCCGTACGCCCAAAGCGGAAACATGGGCGTTTGACCCGTCAGCGAGCGCATGTGGGCGATTACGCCGTCGGCGTTTTTTCCGTACATAAAGTAGTAATCCACGCAGTCGCCAACCTCAGAGCGAAAGAAAGTGCGGTGTACGCTATCGCTGAAAAGCGTAGGCGAATAGTTGTCCCAGAATAAGCCATACCCTTTCGACGACTGAAGAAAATTCGTAAAATCCTCCATGTTATCCTGAACCATAAGCTTATGGATATTTCGTAGCGACATTTTGCCATCCTGCATTTGCCCAAGCCCGTAAATGGCCTCATCTTTGTCGAGCGCAAAGGGTTGGCAAACAGCAAATGCGCTAACACCTGCATCGTTAAATTCTTCAAAAACAGGTGCGCTTTCCTCCGTCAGCAACGCTTTGCCGCTGGCATCTGCAAAAGCAATAGCGCCTGTCTGCAAGCTGACGGCAACGTGCAGCTCGCTTGTTTTCAGCGTAACGGTATTTTGGTCCCGAGCAGATGAAATTTTTACCTTTGCAGGTTTTGCCACTACCGACAAACTTTCTTTTGTAAACGCATGGCGCTCCGGCGACTTGACTACCCGCACCGTTGCGGCGTTATAGAATTGCAATTCGGTAAGGACCCCGTTGGCGGTAAAGCGAATACCGTTGGCGGTTTCCTGAAAAGTTTGCGCTGAAACCTTGCTGAGGCAAAGGAGCGTTGCGAAGGTGATGAACGATTTTCTCATAAAACATTTTTTTAGATAGCGGTTAACGTGACAAATATGAAGAACGCTACGGAAAGCGTTAAAGCTCTCAAGGATTCCTGCGCAAGCTGGGCTGTCAACAGCGCGCGCTGTGGAGGAAAACCTGCAAAGCCGCATGGGCTACTTAAGGCTGGGCAGCATTAAACCAGACTTTCATTTTTCCTTCTCCCCTATTCGACCATGCATAGTAGGGAATGAACGTAGAACCGCCTCCCCGTATCACACAAATACCGTCCAGTAAGTCGGGTTTCTTTTCAACCAGACAGGAGGTCTGCCCGTTGATGCTGACTTCGTCAAAGCGGCTGTTATCCGCTTCTTCGGCGCAATATACCAGCGCGCCGTACTCGAGGGCTACCAGCCCCTTGTTGGCGGC
>JAITAP010000258.1 GCA_031284065.1 Prevotellaceae bacterium | reverse complement strand
TTACAAACTAAAAGAAAAAGCAGAAGACATTTGTAACGAACAAATGCAGAAACAAATAGCAATAGATATATTAACCCATAAAAAAGCAAAATGGAGTGGTGAAAAAGAAGTGAGAGTTTTTGCTACAGGTAATAGAGAAGACAACAATCGTGATATTCCCGTTGAAATAAAACGCATAATAACCGGCAGAGATATGGATGACGCAACTTTTCAGTCTATAAAAGAACTTGTGAAGACATACAATCCAAACGTTGAAGTAATAAAAGAGCCAAAACAATAATGAAAAAGGCTGCCCCCGTTCGGTAGAGGTTAAACCTTGACTGAACTATTGAATAGGCTTCGCCGCCCGCCCGCAAGGGTGGGCGGTGGTTTGTTTTCTCCCGCTGCCGGACGCTAAAGCATCCGGTTAATAAAGTGGCGTCGTTGCACGACGCAGCGGCTGCCCCAATTCATAATTCATAATCCATAATTCATAATTATTTTGCGTATATTTGTGGAAAAATAAGGGTTATGAAAACGACGAATGAATATTTCCACTTGTTGCGTGACTACAAGCGCAACCATGCAGCGGAATACGGCATAGAGCGCATGGGTATTTTCGGTTCGGTAGCCCGCAGCGAGCAAAAAGAAGATAGCGATATAGACATATACTACGAGGGTCCCTCCATGGGCTTGAAATCCCTTGTGAGGTTGCCGCGTGAGCTGGAGGCTGTTTTGGGTGTACCGGTAGATGTTGTTCGCCGGCACAGCAACCTTCAACCGCATTTTGTTGAACGCATCATGAAAGAAATTATTTATGTATGACAGAACGCTCATACGGTCTTCTCTTTGTGATATAGAAAAATCACCCGATGCGATTTTCGATATACTGCGAAATGACCTGCCGTTGCTACTATCCGTAATCAGGCAGGTGAGAGAAGACCTGACGGAGATTTTTTAATCGGGCAATAGCGACTAAGTTTTTACGCCTGCGCCGAGCTTCGCCTTTGAAGCACGCCCTAACCGCTGCCGCCACTTCGCACCTTTTCCACCACATTTGTCAGCTCCACAAACTCCGCCACGCCCAGCTGTTCCGGGCGCATGGCGAGCAGCGGATGGCTCGCCGTTGCCTCGCCAAGCAGCGGCTTCAGCGAATTGCGGAGAGCTTTTCGCCGTTGGTTGAAGGTCGTTTTTACCACCTGCCTGAACAGCGCTTCGTTGCAGCAGAGCGATTGAACGCTGTTGCGCGTCAGCCGCACTACGGCAGACTTGACCTTGGGCGGCGGCGCAAAAACATGTTCATCCACCGTAAACAGGTACTCAATGTTGTAGTAGGCTTGCAGCAGCACGCTGAGGATGCCGTAAGCTCGGCTGCCGGGCTTTTCGGCAAGGCGCACGGCAACCTCCCGTTGCAACATGCAAACGACCTCCGGCACGCTATTTTTGTGCTCCAGCACCTTGAAAAATATTTGCGACGAAATGTTGTAGGGAAAATTTCCGATGAGGCAAAATTTACCGTGCAGCAGCTGGGGTAAGTCCACCCGAAGAAAGCTGCCGTGCACGAGGCGGGGCGCAAGCTCGGGGAATTGCTGCCGCAGGTAGCTCGTCGCCTCTGCGTCAACCTCTATGGCGTACAGGTTAATATCCGTTCGCTGTAGCAGGTGGCGCGTCAGCGCACCCGTGCCGGGGCCAACCTCAAGCACATCGCGCGTATCCGTTGCCGTGAGGCTTTGCGCAATGCGTTCGGCTATCGCCATATCGGTGAGGAAGTGCTGGCCTAAATGTTTTTTGGTGCGAACAGGCGGCGACATTTACAAGCTATCTGATAAAGTTTGTGGCAACGCGCGCTTCGTAGGCCGGCAGGTCAACGCCCGCAGCCTTGCCCGCCGCAATGCACTTCAAAAGCCACGCCATGTTTTGCCCCAGCGTGCGCATGGTCTGCATTCCCTCCAAATCCTTGCGCACTTCGTCGGGCGAGTTGCCGTGAACCATATTCCAGTACTGCGACGGCGCTACGGGCATGTTGCAAATGGTGAAGTATTTGTTTAGCTGCTCGAGCGCGGCGGTGCTTCCGGCCCTGCGGCAGCTCACCACCGCCGCGCCGGGCTTGCACGCAAAGCGTTTGCCCGCCGAGTAAAACAGCCTGTCCAGAAAAGGCGTAATGAAGCCCGACGCGGCGGCGTAGTGCACGGGCGAGCCGAATACAAAGCCGTCAAACTCGGATACCTTTTCGGCAACCGCATTTACGCTATCGTTCAGCACGCAAAGCCCGGTGGAGCGGCAAATGCCGCAGCCAAGGCAGCCCGATACAGGCTCGGAGCCAAGCCACAAAATTTCGGTCTTCACGCCGTTTTTTTCCAGCGCAGACGCCACTTCGGACAACGCCGTGAACGTGCAGCCCGTTTTGTGCGGGCTGCCGTTTACAAGTAATACTTTCATATCTGTTTTGTTTTTAGAGTTGCGTACATGTTGAGGCTCGCGGGTTCCCGACGGCGACGCTCCGTCGGAGCTTTCCCGCTGCGGAAACAGCTTCATGCCGGCGTACGTTGCCGCCGCGCCAAAAGCCGCGGCGCCGGCGTACTTCAGGGCGCTTCTGCGCGATATTTTTGGGGAATTGCTCATCGGCTACTTCTTGATTTTCTCCGCGTACTCTTTTATAAATCCTTTTCCGGAAAGAAATACCCGGCGTTTTTGGAAAAAACACCCAACAACGGCTACGTTACCGGAAATTTCATGCGGGTAACGTTCACCAAAACACGGCAAAGGTAAATAAAAAAGCGAAATCTGCAAGCGGCGTAACCGTAGATGGGAGCGAAAGGGCGCAAAATAAAACCGTACCGCTATAAAAACCTTATCAACACTCCGTCTCATGGGCGCTTTGTAATTTCAGCCGGCAACGGCAGCGCCCAAGCTGTTTTTTGCCCGCTTTTGCTTATCTTTGCGGATTATTTCATGGCAAGTTCCGTTCACCATAAAACCTTTTGCGTTGTCAACCTTGGCTGCAAGCTCAACTTTGCAGAAGCCTCCACCATTGCGCGGCAGCTGAGCGGCATGGGCTTTGCCCAAGCCGGCGAGGGCGACGCTGCCGATATTTACGTGGTGCACACCTGCGCCGTAACCGCCCAAGCCGAAAAAAAGTGCAGGCAGGCCATTCGCAAGCTGGCAAAGCAGCGGCACGGCACGGCAATCTGCGTAACGGGTTGCTACTCGCTGATAAAGGGCGCGGCGCTGGAGCAAATGCCGGAAGTCAGCTTGGTGGCGGACAAGAGCGAGGTGGCGCAGAAAATCGGCGAATATTTTTCTCCTTCGGTTAGCGCTTACTGCCCTGCGGGTACTTCCGTCGGCGATTTTTTCACCGCCTACTCCTCCGGCGACCGCACGCGCTCGTTCCTCAAGGTGCAGGACGGATGCGACTACCGCTGCTCCTACTGCACCGTGCCGCTGGCGCGGGGGGAAAGCCGCAGTATTGCAATCGAAAAAATTGCTGCGCAAGCGGAGGAAATTGCTGCGCAGGGCGTGAACGAAATTATCCTGACCGGCGTAAACATTGGCGATTTCGGAAAATCAACGGGCGAAAATCTTTTGCAGCTGGCGCAGCGGCTGGAGAAGGTGAAGGGCATATCCCGCTACCGTATTTCGTCCGTTGAGCCGAATTTGCTCACGGCGGAGCTGGTAGATTTTGTTGCCGACTCGCCAAAGTTTCTACCGCACTTCCACATTCCGCTGCAATCCGGGGCTAACCGTATTCTGGGGCTTATGCGCCGCCGCTACACGCGCGAGCTGTTTGCGGAAAAATTGCTTTACGTCAGGGAAAAAATGCCGCTCGCGTTTATTGGCGTCGATATTATTGCGGGGTTTCCAACCGAAACGGAGGCTGAGTTTGAGAGCGCCTGCGCCTTTCTGCAAGCGTTGCAGCCGTCGTACCTGCACGTATTCCCGTACTCCAAGCGCCCCAATACGCCGGCTGCGGAGATGCCGCAAGTGCCGGGCGCGCAAATTTCGGACAGGGCAAAGCGTTTGGGGACGCTCTGCGCTGCGCTGCACGCCGATTTTTACAAAAAAAATACAGGCCGAACGGGCAGCGTGCTTTTTGAAAGCGCTCACAAAAACGGCTACATGTTTGGCTTCTCCGAAAACTACGTAAAGGTAGCGCTGCCATACAACGCCGATTTGGTAAATAAAATTGCGCCTGTGCGCATGTTAGGCGCAGGCGAGGATGGCAACATGCGCTGTGAAGTTGTAAAATAATTCGTACTTTTGCGGGGGAATCTGTCCACGGATTACACGGATTAACACGGATTATAGAGAGAAAATCTGTGGACAGTCAAGCGAAAAAAATCCGTGTTAATCCGTGTAATCTGTGGACAGTAGAGCGAAAAAAATCCGTGTTAATCCGTGTAATCTGTGGACAGTAAAGCGAAAAAAATCCGTGTTAATCCGTGTAATCTGTGGACAGTAGAGCGAAAAAATCCGTGTTAATCCGTGTAATCTGTGGATAGTAGAGCGAAAAAAATCCGTGTTAATCCGTGTAATCTGTGGACAGTAAATTCGTGGACAGTATTTGGAGCAACTAAATTTCTACCAAATGATAAATTTTCAGCATATTTTTGATAAGTTCAACGATTTAACCGTTATGGTTGTCGGCGACGTGATGGTGGATGCGTACCTGTGGGGCAAAGTCAGCCGGATTTCACCCGAGGCGCCTGTTCCCATCCTTGCCGGTACGCAGCGCGAACACCGCTTGGGCGGCGCGGCTAACGTTGCGCTCAACTTGCAGGCGCTGGGCGCAAGGCCGGCGCTGTGCTCTGCCATCGGGAACGACAGAGAGGCGGAAATTTTTACAAAAATGCTCTCCGCAAACGGGCTTATGCAGGAGGGAATACTGGCGGACAGCACGCGCATTACCACTACCAAAACCCGCGTCATTGCGGGCACGCAGCACCTGCTCCGCATTGATGAAGAAACGACCAAGCCGCTGCACGAAAATCTGGAAAAAACGTTCTTTGCGCGCATTGAGCGCCTCATCGACAGCGAAAAAATAGACGCAATTATTTTTGAAGATTACGATAAGGGCGTTATCACGCCAAACCTTATCAGCTGGGTTGTAACCCTCGCAAACAGCCGAAAAATTCCAACGCTGGTTGACCCGAAGAAACGGAATTTTTTGGAGTACCGGAACGTTACGCTGTTCAAGCCCAACTTTCAGGAGCTGTGCGTAGGGCTGAACGAGAATGTGGACAAGAAAAGCTACGAAGCCGTTTTTGAAGCCGCGAAAAAAATTAACCGTCAAATGAACGTGCGCTACGCTATGGTTACGCTTTCCGAGCGCGGCGTGCTTGTTTCCGACGGCGAGCAGTACTCCGCTATTCCGGCGGAGCTGCGCAACATTGCCGATGTTTCCGGCGCGGGCGACACCGTGATAAGCGTTGCGAGCCTTTGTCTGGCGGCAGGCATGGCAATTTCCAAAGTGGCTGCGGTAGCAAACCTTGCCGGCGGGTTGGTTTGCGAAAAAGTAGGCGTGGTACCCGTCAACAAAAAGTTGCTGCTGGACGAGTGCGTAAAAAAGTTGGCGTAGTTCGCTACGCCTTTGACGCGCCTTTGCTTAGCAGCGTATTGTTGATGAGTTGCTTCAGCTCATTTTCGTTGTCGCGCTTGCATACCATCAGCACGTCGTTGGCGTCCACCACCAAGTAGCCGTCCAAATTTTGCAGCACCACCAGCTTTTCGGCGGGCGCGTGTACAAGGCATCCCCTCACGTTGTCCAGCGCCACGTTGCCCGATTGCAGCACGTTCTCCTTGCCGTCCTTTTCCGATTGCAGGTAGAGCGAATTCCACGTGCCCAGGTCCGACCAGCCGAAGTCGGCGCAAATCACGTGCACGTTTTCGGCTTTCTCCATCACCCCGTAGTCTATCGAAATGGCCTTGCACTCGGCGTAGGCGTTGCTGATAAGCTGCTCTTCGCCGGCGGTGTAGTACGCGTCGCTGCCTGCCCTGAAGAGCTTGCTGACTTCGGGCAGGTACGTCTCAAAGGCGGCACGAATGGCTTGCAGCGTCCAAATAAATATGCCCGAGTTCCAGAAAAACTCGCCGCTATCGACAAACAGCTGCGCCATGTCGCGGTTAGGCTTCTCGGTGAACGTTTTTACCCGGTACGCGACGCTGCACTTCTCCACCTTTTCGTTTTTTGCCACCTGAATATACCCGTAGCCCGTTTCGGGGCGGCTTGGCTTTATGCCAATCGTTATCAGGTTATTGCCGGATTCTGCCAGCTGTATGGCTTGGCTTATGACGCGGATAAATTCGGCTTCGTTCAGGATTAAGTGGTCGGACGGGGCAACGACTACTGTGGCGTCGCTCATTTTCGTCAGCAGCTTGTACGTGGCGTAGGCTATGCAGGGCGCGGTGTTGCGCCGTAGCGGTTCGAGCAAGATGTTGCTCTCCCGCACCAGCGGCAGCTGCGCTGTCACCAAGTCTTTGTAGATGCTGCTCGTAACCACCACAATGTTTTCGGGCGGAATGATTTTTGTGAGCCTGTCGAACGTTTGCTGAATAAATGTGCGGCCTACGCCCAGAATATCTAAGAACTGCTTAGGCTTTGCGTTGCGGCTGAGAGGCCAGAATCGGCTTCCGACGCCGCCTGCCATAATTACGCCATACGTGGAGTTTTGCATTATTTATGAAGATGAAAAATAAAAAAATATAAGGCAAGGCGTACCTTTGCAAAAAACATGAAAGCAAATATACGCGAAGTTTTTAAAAAAACAAGCAAGAAGAAAAATGTATTATGAACATTGAGCAGATACGCGAATATTGTCTTGGCAAACCCGCTGCAACGGAGGGCTTTCCGTTTGGCGACGCTACGCTGGTATTTAAGGTTGGCGGCAAAATATTTGCGCTTCTTTTTCTGGAAAATTCGTGGCTGAACCTTAAGTGCGACCCCGATAAGGCCATTGAGCTGCGCGAGCGGTTTGCGGCGGTAGTTGCGCCGTACCACATGCACAAGAAATTGTGGAATACCATCCTGCCGGACAGCGCTACTCCCGACAGGCTTATCCGCGAATGGATAGACGACTCCTACGACTTGGTGGTTGCCAAGCTGACAAGGGCGCAGCGGCGGTTGGTAATGTCCTCCGGAAAATAATTCTTGTCCACGAATTTTGTCCACGAATTACACGGATTTTTGTCCGCGAACTACACGAATTATATTGCGCCGAACTCCGCTTTGCGCTGCTTTCCCGTAGGGGAATAGAAACCAATTGCGTCCTTATTGCACAAAGTCAGATGTAAAAAAAATCCGTGTAATCCGTGGACAAAAATTCGTGGACAAAACATTAGAATACTCACCGTTGGTACACCCTCACAAAGTCCACATACATTTTGGCGTCGCCGCTGCTGAGGGCGGTTACGTTGCTGATGTTGTTTTGCAGGCTTGTGGAGCTGCCGTCGAAGGGGAAATGCCCCCCCACGGCGAGGTTAAAAAGAAAGTAAAACGGCTTGTGGAAGTAGTACCCGGCTGCCCCCGCGCTCTTATTCGAGATGTTGAGCGTGAAGTAGGGCGTCGCCGCAGGGTTTTTATCCAAGTCGAGGTACATTTTGATGTTGTACTCATCCCAAATCAGGGTGAAAAGGTGAAAGTCGTCTTGCAGCGAGGCGGAGTGCGTGACGTTCTCCACCGGACTGCCGCCCAAGTAGTGGCAGGCGCCGTTGAAGTAGCGGTTTTGCGTACCGCTCTTGATGCCCGTGGCGTGCCCCATTTCCACGATGTCTATTTCGCCGCAGGCGGGCCAGGGGTTGGTGGCGATGTCGCCGCCCAGCAGCCAAAAGGCAGGCCACAGGCCGTCGGCGGTGTGCGGCAGCTTGATGGAAGCCTCCAGCCGCCCGTACAGGAAAGTGCGCTTGCCCTCTACGCGCCCCGAGGTGGCGGTTTTGCCGCTGTAGCTTTGCTTTTTTGCCGTGAGTACCAAGCAACTCTTGCCGGACAGCGGCTCAACGCCTACCGACACGTTGGCCGGAAGGTAGTATTGCAGCTCTTGGTTGCCGCCGCCGCTACCGTCGTTGAGCGCCGTCCAGCTGGCGGTGTTGAGCGTCGCGCCGTCGAACTCGTCGCTCCACGCTAAGGTGTAGCCGTCGTAATCGGGGATGGAAGCGTCGAGGGGGTTTGGCTCCTGCCGCACGGCGTAGGTTTTTGAGAAGTCGCTGCCTGCGCTGAACGTAAGCGTGGCGTAGCGCGGGTCGTTGGCTTGGTTTTTGGTTGCGGCCTTAACGGTGGCGTAAAAGTCGCCTGCGCTGCCCACGGCGGGGCTAATGGCGCACCACTCGCTGCCTTGAGTGATAGCCGCCGTCCACGGGACGTTGGCGGCAACCTTAATTTCGCCGGAGGCGTTGGCGGCGTAGTCGAGGTGCAGCGTGTCGGGCGGGGTGATGCTCAGCTGAACTTCCTGCTTGCGCTCGCCGGTTTCGTCTGCTCCTTTGCTGCCGCAGGCGGCAAGCGGCAGACATATAGCCGCCATCGCCATGCGTATTAAAAATGTGGGGTGTTTCATTGCTCTCAATAAAAAAAAGCAAGGGGTAAAAAGGCTTTTGCCCCTTTTACCCCTCACAATGGTTTTACATGGTTTACTCTGTGAAGAATTGCAGGTCGTCAAAGTAGAACGTACCCGGACGACTGTGTCCTTCCTGGCCGAACTGAATAACGAGTTTATCGTAGTCGGTGCGGGCTGCAACGTCCGAGAAGTCAAACGTGAGCTCAAGCCAAGTGTTGGTGGCAAGACCGTTTTGGGTCACTTCTGTTTGGCCATCCCATGAATTGGTACCCTTACTGTTATCTTGCAATTTTATTACCAATTGCTTTTGAAGTTTCTTAATCGTCAGCCAATCACCGGCAAGGGTGCCCTCCGTATCATAGTCGTTGGTCGACGGGATATACACCTTTACCTTTACTTTGTTCTTCGTGGTAAGGTCAAACTTTTCCGTTGACAAATAGTAAACGTTTGAGTAGTAATCACCCGTTTTTTCAAACTTGTATACCTTGTTGGAGGTGTTGATGCCGGTTTTAGAGGGATTTTCCACCACTTCGGAGCCGGTAGTAGTGGCGTCGGGTAAGATTATCGTTTCCGCTCCTTCAAAGTCGTCGGAGTTATTTGCACCGCCAACCGGTCCGGGGGCGGGGTCAGGGTCTTCTGCCGGGCACAGATCCTGACGAATGAACACAAATACCCAGTCGAAGTTATCATCTCCATCGTTGAGGTCGGCGGCGCGTACGGCCAGCACACTGTCGGTGAGGTAGAGGATGTCGTATTCCTGCGTACCTACATAATAGCCTAAGAAAGCTTTGTCCGTCAAGGTCAACTTGGCATAACCGTCTGCGGTGGCAGGTTCCGTAACGCTATATGAATAGGTTCCGTCCGTGTATTCAAATTCAGCTTCTGCGTCGGAGGGGGCATTACTATTATTGGGGTCTAACCATTCTGTTGCATCCGGGAATTTTGAGCCACTGATATTATTCTTCAGCCGTCCGTATCCCCGTCTGCCCGGATTGGTGATGTCTAATTTCAATCCGCTACTCTCCAGCGAGAACTTGAACGTTTCTTCATAAATATGCCAGCCGGCAGCTGTCTTTTCATCTTTTCCTGCACCCCACCATGCTGATGCGTAGGAGCCCAATTCGCCCAATCCGATGTGGCCTCCTATGGTTTTCCCTGTCTTTGCGGCTACTTCGGCCACATATTGGTTCCACCGGTCGAACACCCACGTTTGGCTTTTGTCTATAGCATTTCCGCCAATCAGCTTTTGAACGGTTGCGGTGAGCAAGCCCGACACGTCGTCGTTTTCAATCACCACGTCCTTTTGCTTGCTGGCAGTGCTGCCGTCGCTGGCGGTAACCGTCAGAGTTACGTGGTAGGTACCATTGGTCGGGTAGGTGTGCGTAACGGTGGTGTTATTATCGGTAACGGCAGCGCCGCCATCGCCGAAGTTCCACGACGACGCGGAGTGTCCGGTCGATTTGTTGGTAAACGTTACCAAGTTGCTCGCCCCGATGGTGAACTCGAAGTCGGCTGTTATCGCCGTTGGGGTTTTGCCCTCATCGGCATTGTTGTCGTCGGCGTCTTTTTCGCACGACGTTAGCATTATTGCGCCACATGCGAGCGCCATCAAATAAGTTGTTGATTTCATAATTAAAAAAATTTAAGATTTAATGAGATATTTAGTTAGCTGTTAATTC
>JAITAP010000252.1 GCA_031284065.1 Prevotellaceae bacterium | reverse complement strand
GCTGCTGAGTAAGCTGCTTACCCTCCCAAAAACACCTACATGAAAGTGTTGCGAAACAAAGTGGAGTGTTGACGTTTTTTGAGTTTTTTAAAGTTCCGGTTACACGCACAAAAAGAGTAATTTTGTGTGTTAACCCAATTTTTTTTATTACTATGGATACAGTAGCGACAAAAAGGCTCACACTTGTGGTGGATAGACATATTCTCTCCGAAGCAAAAAAATACTCACGCGCTAAAAGCATTTCATTGTCGAAAATAGTGGAAGGATACCTTACCTTGCTTACGCAACCGCAGGAACAGCAAAAGCAACAAGAGCAATGCCTTGATGAAATCACGCCTTACGTAGCAAAATTGAAGGCAGGCTTTACGCTTCCTGTGGATTTTGACTACAGAGCAACGATAGCGGATTATTTGGACAAAAAATATGAGTAAAACAGAAATGCGAGTGTTCCTTGATACCAACTTACGCCCCCTCCACCTCCCCGTACAAATCGAACTCGTCTGCGGAGGTGATTTTTATGTTGTAGAAGCTGCCGGAGCGTAGCGGATTGGGAGAGGTGATGAGGACTTCGCCGTCCACTTCGGGGGAGTCAAACTCCGTGCGCCCCACGTAGTAATCCCCCTCCGTGCGGTCGAGTACTACCCTGAATGTTTTGCCTGTCTTGGCGTGGTTGAGCGAGGCCGAAATGTCCGCTTGCAGCTTCATCAGAGCGTCGGCGCGTCGCTGCTTTTCCTCCTGCGTCAGCGCGTCTTTCAGGTGTTTTGCCCCGTAGGTGCCCTCTTCCTCCGAGTAGGTAAACACGCCAAGCCGGTCAAACTTTACCTCGCGCACAAAGTCCATCAGCTCCGCAAATGCCGCCTCGTCTTCGCCCGGATGCCCCACCATCAGGGTAGTGCGCAGCGCAATGCCGGGCGCGCGCCGACGCAGCTTGTCTATCAGCTCGCAGGTTTGGCGACGGCTAACGCCGCGGCGCATTTGCTTCAGCACCGCGTCGCTCACGTGCTGAAACGGAATGTCGAGGTAGCGGCACAGCTTGCTGTTGTTGCGCAGCGCGTCTATCACGTTGTCCGGAAACTGCGCAGGGTAGGCGTAGTGCAGGCGTATCCACTCAACGCCGTCAACCTCGCTCAGCGCGTTCAGCAGGGCGGCAAGGCGACGCTCCCCGTAAATATCCATGCCGTAAAAAGTTGTGTCCTGCGCTACCACCATGAGCTCCTTCACGCCTTTTCCTGCCAGCAGCTTGGCTTCGCTCACCAGCTCTTCAACCGGGGTAGAGACATGCTTGCCTCGAATGAGGGGAATGGCGCAGTAGGAGCAGCGGCGGTTGCACCCTTCGGAAATTTTGAGGTAGGCGTAGTGCCCGGAAGTGGTCAGCAGCCGCTCGCCGACGGGCGCCTGCGCAGGCGGAACGCCCAGCGACGCAAGAATATCCTCCATGCTGTTTACGCCAAAAAATTCGTCAACTTCGTCTATCTCCCTGCGCAGGTCGTCCCGGTATCGCTCCGACAGGCACCCGAACACGAACAGCTTTTCGATATCTCCGCGCAGCTTTGCCTCGGCAAACGTCAAAATGGTATTCACCGATTCCTCCTTAGCCTCAGTAATGAAGCCGCAAGTATTGATAATAACGATTTGGGCAGACATTTCGTCGCTATCGTGCAGCAGCGTATAGCCGCCCCGCCGAAGTCGAGCCATCAGCTTTTCGGAGTCCACCACGTTCTTGGAGCAGCCGAGCGTGATGAGATTTATTTGTTTGCGAGTGTTCAAATTTCAGCGTTCAAATTTTTCAGCAACAGCATTGCATTGGAAATGGATAGAAGTGGCGCGTGAGGCGTTTCAGCATTTAATTTATCGGGCGAATAGCGTTTCAACGAACTTTTTTTTGTCAAACAGCTGCAAATCGTCCACCTTTTCGCCCACGCCAATGTACTTTACGGGCACTTTGAGCTGGTCGGAAATGCCAATCACCACGCCGCCCTTTGCCGTGCCGTCCAGCTTGGTGATGGCAAGCGCGGTAACTTCTGTTGCCTTGCTGAACTCTTCCGCCTGCCGGCAGGCATTTTGCCCCGTAGAGCCGTCGAGCACGAGCAGCACCTCGTGGGGTGCGCCGGGGATAACCTTGTGCATGACGTTGCGGATTTTGGACAGCTCGTTCATCAGGTTTACCTTGTTGTGCAGCCTGCCCGCCGTGTCGATGAGCGCCACGTCGCCGCCGTTGGCTTTTGCCGAGCTGAGCGTGTCAAACGCTACTGAGGCGGGGTCTGCGCCCATTCGCTGCTTGACGATGGTTGCTCCGGCGCGCGCCGCCCACACCTCCAGCTGGTCAACGGCAGCCGCGCGAAACGTGTCGGCTGCGCCAATGTACACTTTTTTCCCCTCGCCAACCAGCCGCGCCGCCAGCTTGCCGATGGTGGTGGTTTTGCCCACGCCGTTTACCCCCACCACCATTACCACGTAAGGCTTGCCCTGCGTGTCGGGCGGGGTGGCAGCCGTCGTTTCGTTATTCTCCAGCAGCAGCTCAATCTCTTCCCTCAGGATTTGGTTGAGCTCGGCGGTGTTGAGCACCTTATCACGCGCCACGCGCTTCTGCACAAGCTCCACCACGCGCAGCGTCGTTTCTACGCCCACGTCCGACGAAATGAGCGCCTCCTCGAGGTTGTCGAGCACCTCGTCATCTATCTTCGACTTGCCGATAACGGCGCGTGAAAGCCGCTTGAGCAGCCCCTCCTTTGTTTTCTCAAGCCCCTGCGCCAGAGCGCTACTCTGCGCTTCCGGCTGCGCCCCAGCGTGCTTTGACGAAAAACGAGTAAAAAATGCCATGATATTTCCTTATATTTTTGACCATAAATTGAGGTGCAAACTTACATGAAAATTTTTTGGTGTACAAGCGGGTAGGGGGGAATTTTGGATTTTGGGTTGCTACTGACCGACAAAAAGTCCCGCAGGCACGACACTTTAATTAACCGCAGGTTTTCGCCCTGCGCCACCACGTAGAGGGGCTTGAACGGGCGAAATCAATAGCGCAGGGCATTGCCCTGCGCTATTGATTTCGCCCGTTCGGGGCTTTGCATAAATTGAGAATTGCGTGCGCAACACCTTCCGTAGGGATGCCGGTTTTGGGAGGACAATGTTTTCCACCGAGCTTTCCACCCCTAACGGGATGGCACAAATGCCGCCAACGCCCCGCCGTCCCGTTAGGGATAGAAGGTTGGTGGATAGCGTTGCGCCTCGCCTGCCCCAAAAGTTGGTAGCATTTAACCGGCTGGGTAGCGGTTCAAATTTCTAATCGTTCATGGTTGCGAGGAATTCGTCGTTGTCTATGGTTTTGAGCAGGCGGTTGCGCATAAACTCCATAGCCTCTACTGAGTTCATGTCGGCGAGGTAGTTTCGAAGCACCCAAATTCGGCTCAGCATATCTTTATCCACCAGCAGGTCGTCGCGGCGCGTGCTACTCAGCGTAACGTCCACCGCCGGGAATACGCGCTTGTTTGAGAGCTTGCGGTCGAGCTGGAGCTCCATGTTGCCCGTTCCTTTGAACTCTTCAAAGATGACTTCGTCCATTTTAGAGCCTGTTTCTATGAGGGCTGTTGCCAGAATGGTGAGCGAGCCGCCGTTTTCGATGTTGCGGGCTGCGCCGAAAAAGCGTTTTGGCTTGTGCAGGGCATTGGCGTCCACGCCGCCGCTAAGCACCTTTCCGGAGGCGGGCTGCACGGTGTTGAACGCTCGCGCCAGCCGCGTGATGGAGTCGAGCACAATTACAACGTCGTGCCCACACTCTACCATGCGCTTGGCTTTTTCGAGCACAATGTTGGCCACCCTCACGTGCCGTTCGGCCGGCTCGTCAAAGGTTGAGGCAATCACCTCTGCGCGCACGCTGCGCTGCATATCCGTCACCTCCTCAGGGCGCTCGTCTATGAGCAGCATTATCATGTACACCTCCGGGTGGTTGGCCGATATAGCGTTGGCAATATCTTTTAGCAGCACGGTTTTGCCCGTTTTGGGTTGCGCCACTATCAGCCCGCGCTGCCCCTTTCCGATGGGTGCAAACAAGTCCACCACGCGAGTTGAAAGGTTGTTGTGCCCGTTGCCGGTAATGTTGAACTTTTCTTCGGGAAACAGCGGCGTAAGGTAGTCAAAAGTTTCGCGGTCGCGAATATACTCGGGGTCGCGTCCGTTGATGGAGTTGATTTTTATTAGCGGGAAAAATTTTTCGTTATCCTTTGGCGGGCGGATATTTCCGGTAACCGTGTCGCCTGTTTTAAGCCCGAACAGCTTGATTTGCGACTGCGAAACGTATATATCGTCGGGCGAGCTGAGGTAGTTGTAGTCCGACGAGCGGAGAAACCCGTACCCGTCGGCAAGCACATCAAGCGTACCCGAAGCCGACACCAGCGCGTCGAACTCATACCGCTTTTCCTTATCCTGCTGATACCTCTCCCTTGAATCCGGCCGCCCTTCCTGCTCGGCAGAAAGCTGCGGCGGAGGCGTAACCTGTGCCTGCTGCGGCGGTATTTGCAGCTGAAACATCTCTTCCGGCGTGTACTCCACCGGCGTGGGCACGCCAATCTCTATGTTTGCCATGTCTGCATCGTCGTTCAACGGCAGCAGAATATCTTCTATGGGCAATGCGGCTTTTGCGACATTCTGCGGCTTTGGCGGCTGTTGCCGCTGCTGCGGTTGTTGCGGTTGCGATTGCGGTTGCTGTTGCGATTGCGGTTGTTGTTGCAATTGCGGTTGTTGCGGTTGTTGTTGAGGTTGTTGCATTTTGTATTGCTGGGATTGAGCTTGTTGTTTCGATTGCTGTTGTTTGGGTTTTAAATCGCGCTTGACGTTTGTTCTGGGAGTTGCTATGCTTTGGTTGCGTTTGGGTTGCTCGGCCGCGTTGCTTTCGTCTGCCGTTACGCGGGGTTTTTTGATGCGCTTTGGGGCTTCTATACGCTTTGAGGCTTCGTTGTCAGGCTGAGAAAGAGCTGCGGCTATTTCTTTTTTTATGCCTTGCACAGCTTGTTCGTCAAGCACCTTGTAAACCAAATCCTCCTTAGATTGTGAGTTTACCTTTTTGACGTTCAGCTGGCGTGCAATCTCTTGCAATTCCTCGAGGGATTTGCTATTAAGAGTTAAAATGTCGTACATAACACTAATTAAATTAATATAAATAATAATGGATAATGATGCCTGTGTAAGGGCAACAGAAAATATCAGATGATTCTATGTAGTGAAGTAAGTTAGTAAACGTAATTGACAATGTGACAAAGTAGAGAAATTAGAGGAACAGAGCGTTCCACAAGAGAGAATAATATTTTTTCGCTGCAAAGATACACTATTTTTTTGTTTCCCCAAATTTTTTTCAAAGAAAAAATTCCATCTTGCCATTTAAATCTACGGACTTTGTGAAAATTAGAGAAAATTCGTATATGCCAAGCAAAAATGCTATATTTGCAGGTTTCTAATACACCACATTAAAGCATATAAATTACGCCATGAAATCTCAAAGTATTCATAACGAGGATTTTGAAAACAATGATACCGATATTCAGCTGCAAGAGGTGGTTGATTTTTCGGATGAGGAAACGCAGCTGGCGGCTTCGTCGGATGAGCTGCAAATAGATGAGCATGAAAATATTGACGATGCTTGCGCCGACGCCGAAACGGTGGCGTGCGCCAATGCCTACGACAGCTTGGACCGCCCGGCGCTGCTTGATGTGCTGGAAAAATTGCTGAACGAAAAGCCGGTGCAAAACCTCAAGGGCGAGGCGGAAGCCATAAAAGTGGCGTTCTACAAAAAGATTGCGGTGGAGCAGGAGTACCTGCGCCGCGAATTTGTAGCGCAAAGTAACAGCGCAGAGCCCTTTATTATGCCTGATGACGGCTTGGAAGCGCGGCTGAAAGAGCTGTTTGCAAAGTACAAAAAGCTACGCGCAGAATTGGCGGAAAAGCAGGAGCAGGAGCGCGAAGCCAACCTTGCTCTGAAGCAGGCGGTCATAGAGGAGCTGAAGCATTTGCTGGAGCGGCAGGGCGACTTTAACGTGATATTTAATGATTTTAAGCAGCTGCAGCTGCGCTGGCGGGCTATCGGCGCAGTGCCGCAACCCAGGCAAAAAGAGGTGTGGGATGTGTATAACTACAACGTGGAAAAGTTCTACGATGTGGTAAAAATAAACAAGGAGCTGCGGGAGCTGGATTTTAAGAAGAATTTTGAGCTGAAGCAATTGCTGTGCGAAAAGGCCGAGGAGCTGTTGCTCAAGGAAGATGTGGTAAAGGCTTTTCACGAGCTGCAAAAGTACCACGAGCAATGGCGCGATATTGGCCCTGTGGCCGCCGAGTCCCGAGAGCCGCTGTGGGAGCGGTTCAAAGGCGTAACTACGCAGATAAACAAGAAGCACGCGGACTACTTTGAGCAGCTGAAAGTGGAGCAGCAAAACAACTTGTCGCTTAAGCAGGCGCTGTGCGAAAAGGCGGAGGAGCTGCACGCCACGCCAATCCTGCAAGTAAAGGAGTGGAACGAAAAAACGCAGGTGCTGTTTGACTTGCAGAAGATGTGGAAGACCATTGGCGCAGCGCCTCGCAAAGAAAGCAACAAAATTTTCCGCCGCTTCCGCGCAGCGTGCACCACGTTTTTTGATAACCGCCGCACCTTTTTCTCCGAGCAGAAGGTAGAGCAACAGCAAAATCTTCAGCAAAAGCTGGAGCTGTGCGCCCAGGCCGAGCTGCTCGCCGAAAGCGACGAGTGGAAAAAAACAACCGACGAGCTGGTAAAAATACAGGCGCAGTGGAAAGCTATCGGGGCTGTGCCCCACAAGCAATCCGATGCGGTATGGAAGCGCTTTCGCGCGGCCTGCAACAAATTTTTTGACCGCAAAAAAGAATATTTTTCTACCCAAGACACGCGCTACGACGAAAATTTGAAGAAAAAAGAAAATCTGACAGGCGAAATTATAAATTTTGTGGCCTCCGATAATCCCTCCGACAACCTTTCGGCAATCAAGGATTTTCAGCAACGCTGGAGCGAAATAGGCTACGTTCCCATGAAGCATAAGGAGCGTTTGCAGAAAGAGTACCGCGCGGCTATTGACGCGCTTTTTGAAACTCTGCACGTGAGCGCCGCCGACAGGCAGCTTACCAGCTTCAAGGCGCGTATAGCCTCATCTTCGGACAACGGCGGCAAGCAAATTCCGCACGAACGCGAAAAGCTGGAGCAGCAGCTCAAACACTTGAAGAGCGATATTCAGCTGTGGGAAAATAATATCGGGTTCTTTGCCCGGTCGAAAAATGCCGAAAAGTTAGTTCAGGATGTGAGGAACAACATTGAAAAAGCACGGCACGACTTGTTGGTAGTGATGCAAAAGTTAGACCTGCTGAACAGCGTGAAAAATAAACCAACTAATACATAATACAAAAACAACTAAATGGACAGAAATACATTTTACGGCTTTCTTGCTATTGGAGCTATTCTCTTAGGTTTTACCTACTATTCATCAAAGCAATCCGAAAAATATGCGGCGGAAAAACATCGACTTGACTCAATTGCAACAGAAAAAATTATCGCCGAAAAAGCGTATAGCAACGAAGCCGCAACCACAACCGCAACCGCAGCTGACGCAGCAGCCGAATCGCGAAACACGCTGTTCTCAAACGAGCTGTTGGCGCAAGCTGCAAAAGAGGAGCAACGCTTTTACACCATCGAAAATGACGTGGTTGCCGTAACGCTAACCAACCGTGGCGGGCGCGTGTACTCGGTGAGAATAAAAAATTATCAGGCGTACAACAGCCAGCCGCTGACGCTGTTTGACGGGGACAAAAACGATTTTGCGCTTACCTTTTACACCAACGACAGCCACAACTTTACCACTTCCGACTTTTACTTTACTCCGCAAACCGCCGACACTGCGTACAAAATGGCGGAGAATGATACCGCTTACACCTTTACGCTGCGCTTGCAGGTGGGCGAGGGGCAGCTTGTGGACTACGAGTACACCCTGCGCAAAGGCTCCTACATGGTCGATTTTAACCTCAAGCTGGCGGGGCTGCACAATGTTACCAACGCCGACTTGCTGTGGTCGTATAGCGCGTTTCAGCAGGAAAAAGCGTTCAGCAACGAAAACAACTACAGCACGGTTGCCTACAGCTACCCTAACGAAGCAAGCATTGAGGAGCTGGGGCCGGGCGACGGAAGTAAAGAGGAAACGGTGAAAACGCGCCTGCAATGGATAGCGTTCAAGCAGCAGTTTTTTTCGTCCATTCTGGTTGCCAAAGGCGAAAATTTTTACGGCGCATACGTAGGCTACATTACCTACAAGCCCGACAACCGCGAGCATTTGCTCAAGCAGTACGTGGCAAACGTTCAGCTGCCGATAGCGGCGCAGCGCGACCAAAACGTGCCAATGGCGTTTTACTTTGGCCCCAACCACTACAGCACGCTCAAGTCGTACGAAAGCAACTTCCACAAGCTGGTGCCGCTGGGCGGCTGGGTTATAGGGTGGATTAACAGGCTGCTGGTTATCCCCATTTTCGACTTGCTGGGCAAGTATATCGCCAGCTACGGCATTATTATTCTCATCCTTACCATCATCATAAAGTTGCTCCTGTTTCCGCTGACCTTTAAATCGTATATTTCATCTGCAAAAATGCGCCTGCTGAAGCCGGATGTGGACAGAATTGCGCAAAAGCACCCCAAAAAGGAAGACGCCATGAAAAAGCAACAGGAAACGATGGCGCTGTACAAAAAAGCCGGCGCAAGCCCTATGGGTGGCTGCCTGCCTATCCTCATTCAGTTTCCGATTTTGATTGCCATGTTCCGGTTTTTTCCGGCCTCTATTGAGCTGCGGCAGCAACCTTTCCTTTGGGCCGACGACCTTTCGGGGTTTGACTCTATCCTTAGCCTGCCGTTCTCCATTCCGTTCTACGGCGACCATATCAGCTTGTTTACGCTGCTCATGGCGGCCGCGCTTTTCGTGTCGTCGCGCATGAGCATGTCGCAAACGCCCGATACGGGGATGCCCGGCATGAAGTTTATGACGCTCTACCTTATGCCCGCCATGATGCTGTTTTGGTTCAACAGCTACGCGGCAGGCTTGAGCTACTACTACTTCCTCTCAAACCTGATTACCATCGGGCAAAACTTTGCCACGCGCCGCTTGGTCAACGAGGACAAGCTGCACGCACGGATGAAGGAAAACAGCAAAAAACCGGTGAAAAAATCAGCTTTTCAGTCCAAGCTCGAGGAAATGGCGCGTAAGCAGCAACAGCTGCAAAAAAACAGAAGGTAGCCCGCCATGCACCTCCCACAGCGCAATAAAAAGGTGGCTGTTTTTAGCGCAGCGCTGGCGGCGTTAACGCTGCTACTCTTGGTTGCAGACGTGCTGCTTGGCTCAGAGCCCATACCGCTCGCTACGGCATGGCGTGCGCTGCTTGGCACGGAGCCGTCGCACCTTTCGCATATCATACTCAGCTACCGGCTCCCCAAGGCCGCGGTAGCCTTGCTTGTCGGCGTATCGCTATCGGTAAGCGGGCTACAGATGCAAACAACGTTTCGCAACCCTCTTGCAGACCCCTACATTCTGGGCGTGAGCTCGGGCGCGGGGTTGGGCGTTGCGCTGTTTGTCATGGGGCGTTCCGTTTGGGGCGCAACAACGGTTGGCGCGCTGCTTGCGAGCATGGGCTACGCGGTGGCCGCCTGCGTTGGCGCGGCGGCCGTTATGCTCGTTATGCTGACCATTTCCATGCGCGTGCGCGACATTATGGCGGTGCTCATTTTGGGGGTGATGATTGGCAGCGCCACCTCGGCGCTCATTGGCGTGTTGCAGTACTTTAGCCGCGAGGCTGCGCTCAAGTCCTACGTGCTGTGGACAATGGGCGGCTTGGGCAACGTAACCTCCGCGCAGCTCTACGTGCTGGCCGCCGTTACGCTTGCGGGCAGCGTATTTGCGCTGCTGTCCGTCAAAACGCTCAACGCGCTGATGCAGGGCGAGCATTACGCCCGCAGCATTGGCTACAACGTAAAGAAGCGCCGCCTGTTCATCATGCTCACCGCTACCGTGCTCACCGGAACGGCAACGGCGTTTTGCGGGCCTATCGGGTTTATCGGCGTGGCAACGCCGCACGTGGCGCGAATGTGCATCCGCGAGGCCGACCATCGATACCTTTTGCCCGTTACCATGCTGCTGGGCGCGGCGGTGATGCTGCTGTGCGATACGATTTCGTCCCTGCCGGGCTACGAAACCTCGCTACCCATCAACACCGTAACGTCGCTGCTGGGCATCCCGATAGTTGTGCTGGTCATTATGCGTAACCAAAAAATAGTGTAGCGCATGGCAAGCCAACCCAAACCTGCAATAGCGCTGAACGACCTGCGCATAGGTTACGCCGCAAAGAGCGCAACGCGGGAGGTTTTTCCCGCTTTTTCGGCGGCCGCGGACAGGGCGGAGCTCGTGGCGCTGCTGGGGCGCAACGGGCTGGGGAAAAGTACGCTGCTGCGCACCATTACGGGGCTGCAACCACCGCTGGGCGGCGACGTGCATATTCTCGGAAAAAATATACGCGCCTGCCCGCTGCGCACGCTGGCAACACAAATCAGCTACGTTTCCACCGACAACGTAAAGGTGGGGAACCTAAAGGTGTTTGACCTCGTTTCGCTCGGGCGGTACCCCTACACGGGCTGGTTTGGCACGCTTTCGCAAAAAGACAGGGATGTGGTCATGCAGTCGTTGGCCATGGTTGGCATGGAGGCGTATGCGTGGCGCAACACCTCGCGCCTGAGCGACGGCGAGCGCCAACGGGTGATGATAGCGCGCGCGCTGGCGCAGGATACGCCCATTATTGTGCTCGACGAGCCCACGGCGTTCCTGGATTTGCCCAACCGCTACGAGGTTGTTTTGCTGCTAAAGCGGCTGGCGCGGGAGCAACAGCGTGCCGTGCTCTTCTCCACGCACGACTTGAGCATTGCGCTCAAAATTGCCGACAAGGTTTGGGTAATGTGCGACGGCGAATTTTATCAAGGCTCTCCGCAGGCCATAATGCGCGGCAACGTGCTCGACAAAGTGCTGAAAAATACCCGCCTCACCGTTGACCACGATACGGGAGATGTGCACCTGAAAGAGTGAAAAACTAAAAACTAAAAACTAAAAACTAAAAGTTGGCTGGCGCAAACCCAATTCTCAACGCTCAATTTTCAACTCTTATATACAATTCCGGAAAAATTGCTACATTTGTACCCTCATTTTGTTGCCCGGGTGGTGGAATAGGTAGACACGCAGGACTTAAAATCCTGTGAGCAGCAATGTTCATACGGGTTCGATTCCCGTCCCGGGTACTTCCGCTGAAAATAAGAAAAAACAAAAGCAAGAAACCTCAACTAAATTAGAAAGTTGAGGTTTTTTGTTAGATGATATTCGTCTTTTTTTCTCCTTATTTTGATATTTTTTGCGCCCTATTTGCACCCCGAATAAATATTTTTTCTACCTTTGCAAACATAAGAAAACAAGAGAAAAAATAAACTCAATAGATTGTAAATAAATTCATTACAATATTATTTCGGTCAACCGTTTATTTGGATGTTAATCGAGTAACAAATAAAATGAGGCGCAAATAGAATAGAGAAGCCTATATAAATTGCTCATAATCAAATATATACTTACATGATTTAGGGCGCAAAAATGACAGTAATATGGCAAAAAATGATGCAATTATAACCGATAACCCCAAGCTAAAGCAAAAGACGCTATCGGATGGAAATGTGAGCCTTTTTCTCGAATATTATTTGGGATATACAAATGCTTATGATGAGCGCACTGGGAAAAATGTAGTCAAAGTTGACAGGAGAAAGGTAAGCTTGAACTTATACCTTTGGGGCACTCCAAGAACAGAGCAGGAACGCCAAAAAAATAAAGAAATTCTGGCGTTGGCTAAGGTAATAAGGAATGAAAAAGAGCAAGAGTTGAAAGCGGGTAAGTTTGGGTACAGATTGGAAAAAAAAGTTGTGAATTTTCTGGACTTTTTTCAATCCTACATAGACGGTTATACCAAAAAAGATATAAAAGTGATACGGCAGGCATTGAGACGCTTTAGGGAATTTCTTGAGGAAAAATATCCTTTGTTTCAAACGACCATAAAGCCGCAGCAGCTAAGCAAAGATATGATGCAAAATTTTGCTGAATACCTGCAAAGCCGGAGTGTAGGCGAGGGAGCATATTCAACGTTCCAACGGTTCAAAAAAGTAGTAAAATATGCGGTTGACAAGCATGTGCTAACAGTAAATCCATGCGAGGGGATTACCTGCAAAGTTGACAGCCAGATGCTAAAAAAAGACATCCTCAGCGTTGATGAAATGCAGCAGCTGATAGCTACCACCTATACCGGGCAGAACCCTGATATAAGGCGTGCATTCATTTTTTGCCTTTACACCGGTATTCGTTATTGTGACGTTAAAGATTTGACGTTTGGTAATGTGGACTATGCAAATAAGCTGTTAAGGTTTGAGCAAGATAAAACAAAAGGTCACAGCGCGGCAAGCGGGGTTACCATACCGCTAACCGATGGGCATTTATCTTTGATAGGCAAACCCTCTACCAACGACGCAAAATCAGAGTATATATTTTCCTTGCCGAGCGCTAATATGTGTCTAAAAGCACTACTGCACTGGACTAAGCGGGCAGGTATAGATAAGCACATAACGTGGCATTGTGCCCGCCACTCTTTTGCCGTGAACATATTAAATAACGGCGCTAATATAAAGACTGTTGCAAGCCTTTTGGGGCATAGCGGGCTTAAGCATACGGAGAAATACACAAGGGCAGTGGATAGCTTGAAAGAAGCAGCAATAAATAGTTTGCCTGAGTTGAAATTTTGACAAATTACTGATTATTAAATAATTATATTAACTATGGAACAATTTTACAACATTCTTACAATTTTTTTGGTAGCTAGTGGAGTAGTGATAATTTCCCTTTTTGTAATCAGATGGAGGGAATATCAAGATAAAAAAAGGGAGCAAAAGAAAAACGTAAAAAGCAAAAAGGAGCAGCATCTGCAATTTTCATTAGTCTGTACCTCTGATAATAGAAAAAGAGTATATGATTTACTTATTAGCAATGCTTATCTTCCAAAAGATACCGATGAAACTTTTTTTAATTGGGTGTTTGGTGCAGCAACCAGACCTCAAAACTTTGACCAATACTTGGATTTTCAAGGAAATAAAGAAGGCCTGTGCAATATGGTAAATGCTTTTTTCCCGGACAATGGCGCAAGGAAATGGGTAATAGCAGCGCATTGTTTTCTTGTACAAGGAGAACATGTTACCAACGGACAGTTAGGGAAAGTAAGGTGTAAGAACTCCGAAACTAAGAATTTCTTTAAAACCCTAAAATCATCCATTCGGCCACAAAGTTAAGGCAATAGGCGATATTTGAGGGGGTATTTGGGAACATTCGCCTAATACCGCTTTCTTTTGTTTACTGTTTCTTTTTTTTGCACCACTTTTGCATTGCATTTTTTCCCATTATTAACCTCAAAAAACAGTAAAATGGAAGCAAGGAAAGAAATTCTTACATTCGCGGAAGCGGCAGTTTATACAGGGCTAAGCAAGTCATACCTGTACAAGTTGACCTCTGAGCAGCGGATACCCCACTACAAGCCAAACGGCAAAATGGTGTACTTTGATTTGAATGAGCTTATGGCATGGTTACGCCAGAATAGGGTGGCTACACTTGACGAGATAGAAAGAAAAGCTCAGAGGTATTGTAGTCGTGGAAGATGAAGCCCAAAAAACAAAAATCTTTGGAGGGGAACACCATTTTCCACATTGCCGAACACTACATAGCGGAACACTACGACTTCCGCCTAAACGAAATCAAGCTGGACATAGAATGTAGCCCTAAGGGGGGCAATACTTTTTCGGTTGCTAACGAACACTCCCTTTACATTGAACTCCAAAAAAAGGGTATCGCCATCAGCGTTGAGAAGTTAGTGGCGTTGCTGCGGTCAAGTTTTGTGCCACGCTATAACCCATTTGCGGAATACTTTTCCACGCTCCCCAAGTGGGTTGAGGAGCGTGACGAAGACTGCATCGGGCGGTTAGCCGCCTATGTTTCGGCTATCCATCAGGAGGAGTTTGCTTACCACTTCCGCAAGTGGCTGGTGCGAGCTGTGAAGTGTGCGCTTGTGCCCGGTTACGTCAACAAGCAAGCCCTAATTTTGGTGCACAACCAGCAGAACAGTGGTAAATCTACATTTTGCCGGTTTCTTTGTCCATCCGCTCTGAGCGACTACATAGCAGAGGATTTTGTTGGAGGGGATAAAGATTCGCGCATCCTTTTAGGTCGAAATTTGCTGATTAATCTTGATGAATTGGCTTCACTCTCCAAAAGAGACGTAAACTCACTCAAATCAAATTTTAGTAAGACTTTTGTAAACGACCGTTTGCCCTACGACCGCAGGAACAGCGTAATGAAACGTGTATGCAGCTTCATCGGCTCAACAAATATGGATGAGTTCCTCAATGATGAAACCGGTAGCGTCCGTTGGCTGTGTTTTCGCATCTCATCCATCAAATGGGCGTACAAGGCGGAAATAGACATAAACAAGGTGTGGGCACAAGCTTACGCACTCAGCAAAAGTACAAGCTTCCAAGCCGACTTGTCACCGGAAGATATTTTTCGAAATGAAGAGCGTAACCGGGAATTTCAAATTCAAACAATTGAAAAGACGCTCATTAATAGATACTTAAAAAAGCCAGATGAAAATAAAGAGGCGGAATTTTTGAGCGCTACGGAGATTGCTATTTACCTACACGCGCGGTCAGCATACAAAGTTAAGCCGGTAGTAGTGGGGAGAACATTATGCAGCTTGGGATTCGCAAGGTTAGCGCAGGGCGACAGGTATGGATATAGCGTAATAAAAAACGAGGAATAGCAAGGCTTGCGCCGCTGTGTCCACCCAAAAACTGCCTTTCAAAAGAAAAAACAAACTCCCCAAAGAACTCTACCCGGCCGAGCGTTGGGATAGCCGTTTCTGTCTCAAAATATGCCTATAAATTGAAAGAAAGCGAGTGCAAGAGGAATTACACGCAACGGAAACCCGCAGCCTTTTAAGCCTCCCAAAATGTTTTTTTTCTTTTGAAAGGCTTTTTTCCTTTTGAGATGCAAAGTAACTTACAGATGTTACAGTGGTATTGTTAATCAATAAATTACAATAAAATTTATATCTTACATCATTTTACAGTATCTTACAGCATATTGATAACTAAATATTTATATTACAGTTATATGATTATAAGAATATTGTAACACTGTATGATGCTGTAAAATGTCTTTTTCTCATACAATACCTTACTGGGTGCGCCCGCTGTAAGATTGAAAGAAAACTTTCTTTTTTCACAGGAGCTACCGAAATAGAAAAAGAATTATGTAACTTGGAAAGGTTGCTATAGTGTTGCTCAAGCATCAGGCAAGGTATGTTTTTGTATTACAAAAACTGTTTTGTAATACAAAATGACAATTGCTCCAAAGTCGCAATTTAATTGATTTACAACCACATACAAAACGTGCAATTTTCTTCCAATTGCAAAAAACAAGATGATTTTGATAATCAAGTATTTACAACTATTATTTGCAATTGCCGAAAAATTAATAGCCTTGTTTTTAGCAACTTACGATTGGTTAAAAAAACGGGGAGAAAAATTATTATGTATTTAAAAACCAAACAATTACAAACCGTTAAAGAGAGCCATAAATAGTTAAAAAATATAATATCATGGAAAAAGAAACGACAGTGACCATTGAAAAAAATGTTGCTACAAAACTTGAGCAGCTAAGTAAGTCGACTAACGCAACCAAAAAGGAGTATTTGGCAAGAGCACTCGCCTACTTTGAGAAATCTGGCATCAACCCGGTGGAGAATGAAAATCCAAAAGCAGAAATGGAAAAAATCGGGCAGCGAATGGGTAGAGAACAGGAAAATATAAGTGAAGCCATTGTACAACTTAGTGCAGATATTACGCTCCTACGAAGAGATATTTATGTGATTTTCAAAATTCTATCAAAAGTTCACCCCGAAGCAACTCAAGCAACCTTCAAGGAAGTGAAAGCCCGTAAAAATCTTTGCGCCCTATTTGCGCCCTGAAAAATTATAATATACTTATAATGAGCATATATATATAGTGTTTTCGATTCCCGTCCCGGGTACTTCCGCTGAAAATAAGCCCCCTGATAGAAAATTTTCTATCAGGGGGCTTGCAATTCTTTAGCGGCGTAGCTGCAAGCTATTTTTTTCTGGTTACACTAACCAC
>JAITAP010000198.1 GCA_031284065.1 Prevotellaceae bacterium | reverse complement strand
CCCGTCATTCCGACCGGAGCGCGCAAGGCACGAGCGCGCGTAGTGGAGGAACCTCCCGCCATTTTTGCCACATAGCGGCAACAAGGGTTTGGCGCTAAGGTGGGAGGTTCCTCGCTCCGCTCGGAATGACGGCGGGACGGAACGGCGGCGGAATGGCGGCGGCGGCATTAGCGGCGTTGTTCCATCCCGTTAGGGATGGAACGCTCGGTAGAAAAGCACCCCTGCCACCAAACCCGACATTCCGTAGGAATGGCTCCGAAATATTTGTGGACACATTCCTACCGGAATGTGTTGCGCCGAGAGCATTGCCCATTTCTACCGAGCGATTCATTCCTACGGAATGAAAGACGCAAGCGACCTACGAATAGCGCACCCCCGTGCGGAAATTCGGCGTACGCAATTCTCACAATATAAAGCCCTGAAAGGGCGTAATCATTAGCGTAGGGCAACGCCCTACGAACGCCGCGCCTCCGCGCCATCCCCAAGCCCCAACGGGGCGTAATCCGTTTATTCCGGCAAGTTGATTACGCCCCGTTGGAGTTTGGGACAGAAGTATCGCATTTTCTTCGCGTGGCGTTGCCCTGCGCTAATAACTTCGCCTTTTCAGGGCTTAACCAGATAGCGCTGGGCTAAAACCTACGGTTAATAAAGTGTCGTCCCTAACTTCCCTAACTTCCTAACTTCTTAACTTCCTAACTTCCTAACTTCTTAACTTCCCTAACTTCCTAACTTCTTTCTCCCTTAATTCTTTTCAGCTTCTCAAAGGTTCGCTTGCCGAGTAGAAAGTAGTTGAGGATTATGCTCCCTCTGTAAACGCCGTTCAAGCGCGACATGCCAAGCATATTGTGCTTGTTGCGCTTTCCCTTTTTCAGCTTAAGGAAAGAGGCGTGCGCCTTAAGCACCGCGCTGGCGTGGGAGAACCTTAGCTGTAGCAGGAAAATTAGCGCCGACGTCCAGTCGAGCAGTATGCGCAGCGTTACTACTACAAAGTGTACGCCCGTGGGGAGATTTTTGTAGAGCATGAGCAGGTTGTTGCGGTAGTTGTAGAATAGCTTGCGGGGGTTATTGTTGGGCAGCGTTCCCCCTCCCACGTGAAAGACCTCCGACGCGCCGATGCAGGTAACGTCGTACCCGGCATTCTGCATGCGCCAGCACAGGTCGATTTCTTCCATGTGCGCAAAAAAGTCGTCGTCAAAGCCGCCCAGCTTTTTGAAGAGCTCGGTGCGCACCATCATGCAGGCGCCCGTAGCCCAAAAAATTTTGCGCAGGTCGTTGTACTGCCCTTTATCCTGCTCTATGGTGTTCAGCATACGCCCTCGGCAAAACGGGTATCCCAGCATGTCGATAAAGCCACCGGCGGCTCCGGCGTACTCAAAGCTTTGCGGCTGCGAGAACGAGCGGATTTTCGGCATACACGCGCCAACGTTTTCGCAGGCGTCCAGATGCTGCACCAGCGGCGTAAGCCAGCCCTGCGTTACGTCAACGTCGGAGTTGAGGAGCACGGTGTAGGGTGAGCTTATGAGGGCTATGGCGCGGTTGTAGCCTCCGGTAAAGCCGTAGTTCCGGTCCAATTTGATGAGGCGCACCTGCGGGAAGCTCTGCGCAATGTACGCGCGTGAGCCGTCGGCAGAGCCGTTGTCCGCTATCACTATTTCGGTTTGTTCGTCGTGAGTGTTTGCCACGACGGAGGGCAGAAAGCGCTGCAAAAATTTTTTGCCGTTCCAGTTAAGTATTACGACAGAAGTTTTTGGCATGAGGCGTTTGGATTTCTAAATTCTTTAAAAGTGCTTTTTTACAATCTCCAAAAATTCTTCATAGATATTGGCGTTGGTGCACACCAGCTCTTGCCCGAAAATGTAGGTGTTTCCGCCCGAAAAATCGCTTACCTTTCCGCCGGCCTGCCGTACAATCAGCGAGCCTGCCGCCACGTCCCACGGCTGGAGCGAGTACTCGTAGAACGCCTCAAAGCGTCCGCAGGCAACGTATGCGAGGTCGGTAGCGGCAGAGCCGAGGCGGCGCATCCCGTGCGAACGCTGCATGAAGAACGCAAGGCTGTTCATGTAGCGTTGTATCTTGTCGAAGTTGTAGTACGGAAAACCTGTGGCCACGAGCGAGGTCTCCACCGTTGCGGCTTCCGACACGCGGATTTCCCGGCCGTTAAGAAAAGCCTTGCTGCCCTTCCATGCGTAAAAACATTCGTCGGCAACCGCCTCGTGCACCACGCCCAGCACAACCTCATCGCCGTCCATGAGCGCAATGCTCACGGCGTAGGGCGACAGCCCGTGTATGAAGTTGGTTGTGCCGTCCAGCGGGTCAACCACCCAGCGGTAGCGCTCGTTGCTGCTGCCGGCCGTGCCCTCTTCGGCAATAAAGCCCGCTTCGGGGAGCAAGCCCCGCAGCGTGGCGACGATTTGCGCCTCCGCGTTTTTGTCAACGTCGCTCACAAAGTTATTTTGACCTTTTACTTGAACGCGGTTCATTGAGAAGTTTTCCCTCTCTTTTCGCAAAAATTTACCCGTATTACGCGCCAATGCGCAAACATCGGAGGTTAGCTGTTCTAAATTTTCCATAGTGTCTTTTATTTATACCGATAGACAAAATAATCCGGACAAAGGTAGCAAAAAATTGTTTTCATTTTCCTGAAAAACAAAATTTTGTACGTAAAAACCACCTCAACGGGTAACGATACAAAAGCCGTCGGGTTAGCTTACGCTACTTTGATTTTTCCGGCATTTCAAATAATTTCGCTGCAAAGATATTGCTTTTTCCCATGCTTGCAAGAAAAAGAGGTGGTTTTGCGGGCAGAAAAATCAACTTTTCATCACCGCAGACCAGCGGCGCGCGGGCAGCGCACCCCGCGACCACCGCAAGCCCCAACGGGGTGGAGATGTCGCCGCCGTCGGGGTGCAGCATGAAAATCTTCATTTCTACCTGATTCAAAGGAGCAAAACAACCCCTGTGGCAGCGGAAAATAATATCCGCCAACCTCGCTGCCTCATTGTTCGTTTCGCAAACGCCACGCACGCAGGGTAAGGAGGTCGTGAGGTCGTTGCTTCCCGATTCGCTCCTTTCCGCCAATCGGTTTCTTATTTTTCCACTTCGTGCATTACTTGAATCGTAACCGCTCCCGTCAGCCCGGAGGGGAGGGGTTGCCACGTGTCGAAGCGGGTGTTGGAGTACGCTATGTTTACGAAGTTGATTTCACGGAAAATGCGCCATTCAACGCCTCTACGGTCGTAGTCGGCAATGCGGTTGGCGGGGAGGTTGGTTACCTCCACCTCGAGCGTGTTGCTGCCGCTCTGGAGCAGGTCGCCAATGTTGACCTCAAACGGGACGGCAAACAGCGTTCCGGCTTTTTTGCCGTTGACCCTCACGACGGCGCTTTCCCGCACGTCGCCCAGGCAGAGGCGGTATTCTTTCCCCTTTTCTTTTTCCCCAATGCTGAATTGCGTTTTGTAGAGGGCTGTTCCCATGTTCCTTGTCAGCGTATCGTTTCCCAGCGCCGTCCACGAAGTCGGCGCGGGCAGGCGGAACGTTGACTTTACCGGCGGCTCGCTTTCCACGAATTGCAGGCTCCAGCTCCCTTTCAGCTCAATTTCCTTGCCGGACGGCCGGTAGTAGCGCCAGCCTTCCGCTTGGACGTTTTTGGCGGTGAATGTTTTCAGGATAACGGATTCGCCGGGGCGAAGCTGCATGTAAACCTCCGTAGCGCCCTTGCTGTTCCTCAGGCGGGCTTTGCCTTTTCGCCCGGTCATCGGGTCAAAGAACACGGCGCTTTCGGCGGAGGTTCCCAGCGCAACCCAGCCATCCGTCGGGTTGTTTTTCAGCAGGGTGAAAAAGTAGATGTAGCCCTCGTCGTGCCTGCGGCGTACCAAGCTGCCACCCATGTGCCTGACGAATACTTCGCAGCTCTTGCCGTACTTGGCGAGGATTTCTGCGGTTGTGGGCGGCGGCGTATCGGGCAAGCCGGAGACACTGTCCGGATACCTCCCCGCAAAGTGGATTGTAGCGCCCTGACGCTCCAGCTCGCGAATATGCTGCATTGTTTCCGCAGCAATGCGCTTGACGGAGGGGAGAATGAGCGCCTTGTAGCGCGTTCCGCCCTCCGTTTTCAGCAGGCCGTTTTCCACCGTTGTGTTCAGGAGGAGGCGGTCGGAGATGTAGTCCGCGTCAAAGCCGCTGCGCAAAATTTCTTCCGCCGTCCGGTTGAAGCCGTGCAGCCGGTGGAGAACGTCGTGGATGGAAAAGGAGAGGTAGTAGCCGTTGCCGCGCGTTTCGTGCAGAATATCGCGGAGGGGCAGGTAAAGCAGAAAGTCGTTGTCCGGCTGCCCGCTCTGCAAAAACGACTGCGTACGCGCAATGTAGTCAAAGAACGCGGGAGCGTCGCGCCAGATGGCGTTGGTGGGCGAAATGTCGATTGAGGCGTAGAATTTCCAGCCGGGCCACGCCGCCTCGCGGGGAGAGTAGGTTGTTCCGTGAAAAAATACATGGTTGACGCCCGACGCAAACATTGCGTCAAGCTCCGGCTTGCACTGCGACAGCGACGTTCTGAAGTGCTCGGTGAGCCACGTAAAGGTTTCCGAAGAGGTATATTTTTTTCCCGTAACGTGCGCAGCGGAGGATGCGTACTTCAGGATGACGGGGCTGCCGTCGTTCGGCTTGCGGATGGAGTCCTTGCGCAGCGCGGGTATGTCAAAGTCCGTAATGCCGAAAGATTCGCACTCGGGAATATCCACTGCGGCGTACAGGTCGAGCAGGTTTGCGGGCGAGCCGTGCGCCTGATTTCGGGTAACAGCCCCGTGTGAGTGCGCCCAGTCTGTCCAGACCTGCGTAAAGTTTTCCCGAAGCAGGTCGCCTATTGTTTCCCGATAATCTGCAATTACGCGGGCGGAGGCCTCCGTTGCGCCGTCGGCGAGCAGCTCGGGGAGGTAGTCCTGCAAGCGGTAGCCGCGCCGCCGCTCAAATTCGGTCAGCAGGCTCGGCGTCCAGTCTGCGCCGTAAACCTCGTAGGAGTCGTTGAAGAACCCGTGCGGGAAGGGGGCGTTTGCGGCGGCAAAAACTTTGTCGAACTTGCCAAAGTAGCGTTTTACGGCCTCCCTGTTCAGGTGGTCAAGCACGTAGCCCTGCCCGCCCGGGGCGGCGCGCTTCACCTGTTGCAGGGTTTTCCCCACAAAAAGGGCTATCAGCTTGCAATCTTTCCCCTGCGGGGCTGTCCAGCTGACGTGCCCGGTGGGGGAAACTTTGTCCGTAATGTCCCAGCGTTCGCCGGAAGGCTCGGCAAACGCCATCAGCTTGTCGAGGCGAGCCACCGCCCGCTGCTTTTTGTCCTCAACGGTCACCGCTTCCTGCAACGCCTGACCGCCCTTGAGCTCATACGTCCGGAAAATGGCTTTGGTGGCGGCATCCTCCACCGCTACCTCCGTGCCGCCAAAGGGCCAGCCCGTGCCGTTGTTCATGTCCACGCGCACCCCCAGGCGGTTGGCCTCCGATTGCGTAAACGACAGCATGTCCATCCAGCGGGGCGAAAGGTAGCTGATGGCGTGGGCTTCGCGCCCTTTCACGCCGTAGATAGGCGTTATCTCCACGCCGCCAACACCGGCGCGGCTCAGGGCTTCGAGGTTGAGGGTCAGGTTGGCGGAGTCCACATCGCTGCCCATCCACCACCAGCGCGTCCAGGGCTTGGCCTCCTGCGTTACTTCGGGCCACGACGTTTCGGCGGCCTGAAGCCCGTAGCCGGCAAGCAAAAGTAGCGTTGCCGGAGCAAAAAAAATGTATTTGTGCTTCATGAGTAAGGTAAGTAAGTTAATGTAATTGACGCAAAGGTAGTAATAGATTTGTTATCGCACACATTTTTTTTAGAATTATTTAGCGCCCCCTCTCTGCCCCCTTTACCGTCATTCCGACCGGAGCGCGCGAGGCACGAGCGTGCGCAGCGGAGGAACCTCCCGCCACAACGCGCCAAAAGCATCCGGCGGCAGGGTGGGAGGTTCCTCGCTGCGCTCGGAATGGCGGCGCAGCGGCGAATGACGGCGTAACGGCGAATGGCGGCGTAATGGCGAATGGCGGCGCAGCGGCAAGGTTTTTTTATTGCCCGCATTTGTAAAACTCACGTTTTTCATGTAAGTTTGCAGCTTCAAATTTTAACAGCCTTACGGCCAACCTGTAAATAAAATCCTGAAAATCAAATTAGTATGAAAAAGAAAAAAATTTTGATTGCCACCAGCGGTGGCGATTGCCCCGGCCTTAACGCCGTAATTCGCTCTTTTGTCAAGCGAGCTTCCGTGTGCCCCGAGTGGGAGGTTTGGGGTAGCATGCGCTCGTTCAACGGTCTGCTTGGCCAGCCGCAGGAGCTCAAGCTGCTCGACCGGCAAACCGTATCCGGGATTCACATAAAGGGCGGCACCATTATCGGCACCACCAAGCGTAGCGGCCCCTTCAACTGGCCGGTGAAGCAACCCGACGGAACGGTTGCCTACATCGACCGCTCGGACGAAATGATTGCCATGTGCCGCGAAATTGGCTTTAACGCGGTGATAAACATTGGCGGCGACGGCTCGCAGGCAATGTCCAAGCGGCTATTCGACAAAGGGCTTCCCATCGTAGGCGTTCCCAAAACCATAGACAACGACCTCGGCGCAACCGACGTAACGTTTGGGTTTCAGTCGGCAGTGGACGTGGCGACCGAAGCGCTGGACCGGCTGGTGAGCACCGCCGAAAGCCACAACCGTATCCTTATCCTTGAGGTAATGGGCAAGCTTTCGGGCTGGATTGCGCTGCACTCCGGCATTGCCGGCGGGGCGGAAATATGCCTCATTCCCGAAATACCATACGATATAGGTAAGGTAAAGGCTTTTCTGGATAGCCGGTTTGAGAACGGGAAAAAATTTGCGGTGGCCATAGTTGCCGAAGGCGCTATGCCCAAAGGCGGCTCCTTTCTCGGCACGCAGGAGAGCGAGTTGAGCAGCGTGAGGCTTGAGGGCGCCGCGCAGCGTTTCGCTGAAGAGCTGCGCATTGCGGGCGTTGAAACGGGAATACGCTGCACCATTCTGGGGCACGTGCAGCGCGGCGGGTCGCCGGTGCCGTACGACAGGGTGCTCGCTTCGCAGTACGGCGTGAAAGCCTTTGAGATGGTGCTTGAGCAAAAGTTCGGCTACATGGTAGCCTACCAGTCGCCCAACGTAGTGGCGGTGCCGCTTGCGGAGGCCGTGAGCAACCCCAAGCTGGTTGACCCGAACTGCAACCTTGTACACGTGGCAAAAAGCATCAACATTTGCTTTGGAGACTGAGGAGAATTGAGAAAAATTGCTTGCGTCGGGCAAGTTCCGCACCTTAGATTTGTGTTTTGAAAAAAGAAGTAAGTTGTGTAGCTTTGCAGCGATAAATAAATATAGTAAGTAAAGTTCAAAAAAAGAAAGGGAGCCAGCCGGCGACCTGTAGTCCCGCAAAGGGAAACTTATGTCCCTGTTTAGGGCCGGCTGGTTTTTCTTGAGGTAAAGGGCCTGTATAAGAATTTAGTTCGGACCTGTTAAGGTGCTTAGGCTTACCTCAATCCTCCCTTTTTTTCTTTTGAGGCTAAAAAAACAAAGGTATGAAAAAAATAGTTATTGGCGTTGACGTCAGCAAGAAAAAGTTGGATTTGTGCCTGCTATCGGGCGAACAAGTCGCGTTGGAGTGGTCTGTGGAGAACTGCGCCACATCCATCCGCTCCTCGCTGAGCGATGCGCTGAAGCGGTTCGGCGCGGCGCCCTCCGAGGCGCTGGTGTGCGCGGAGTACACCGGGCAGTACACCTACCCGCTGGGGTGCGCCTGCGAGGCGGTCAGGGTTGACCTGTGGCTGGAGAACCCGGCGCAGATAAAGCACTCGTCCGGCGTTCAGCGGGGTAAAAGCGACCGGCAGGACGCCCAGCGGATAGCCGCCTACGCGCGGCGCTTTCAGGACCGGGCGCGCCTGTTCTCCCTTCCGGAGAAGCCGCTGGCCACGCTGCGGCAGCTGGTCAGCGAGCGCGACCTGTACATGGTCGACAGGAGCAAGTACCGGGGCCAGCTTACCGACCAGAAGCGGTTCATGGACAAGTCGGACTACGCGGCGAAGGCCCACCGCCTGAAGAGCTTGCTTTCGGGGCTGGAGGCGGCCATCGCCGAGGTGGATGCCCGGATTAAGGCGCTGGTGGAGGGCGACGCGACGCTCAAGCGGCAGTACGACCTGCTGGTGTCCATCGACGGCGTTGGCGAGCGAACCGCCGTGAAGATGATTGCGGCGACGAATGCCTTCCGCGACTTTGACAGCGCGCGCAAGTTCTGCTGCCACGCGGGGGTTGCGCCCTTCCGCTACGACTCGGGCAGCTCTGTCCGCTCCCGCAGCCGGGTTTCGCAGCGGGCTGACAAGAGCATTAAGGCGCTTTTGCACATGGCGGCGCTGTGCGCCTCCACCCGGATGAAGGGCGAGCTGCACGGCTACTACGAAAGAAAGGTGGCGGAGGGAAAGAATAAGATGTCGGTGCTAAACGCGGTCCGGGCGAAGCTCGTGCACCGGATGTTTGCCGTGATAAAAAATAACGCACCTTACGAAAAGTTATATGTGCATCCGCTTGCATAAATCATAAGAATAGGGACGACCCTTGATTAGCCGCAGGCTTTAGCCCTGCGCCATTGAGTTAAGGGCTGAAAGCCCGCAATCATTAGCGTAGGGCAACGCCCTACGAAAGTATCGAGGCACACCATCTTAAGCCCTGAAAGGGCGAAATCAACGTGCGGGGAAGAATGGATTACGCCCTTTCAGGGCTTGGGGGTGCGGCGCGGGTGTGGCATCCGTAGGGCGTTGCCCTACGCTAATGATTACGCCCTTTCAGGGCTTTGCAGAGCGAGAATTGCTTGCGCCGATTTGCAGTAGAGACGCACGGCGTGCGTTTCAGCGACGTACCCGCTGCCCCTGCCCGCCGTCCCCTGCCCGCCGTCATTCCGAGCGTAGCGAGGAACCTCCCACCCTACCACCAAACCCTTGTTGCCGCTATATGGCAAAAATGGCGGGAGGTTCCTCCACTACGCGCGCTCGTGCCTCGCGCGCTCCGGTCGGAATGACGGGGGGGGGGCGCGTTGCGCGGCGGTGACACGATGTTCGGCGTAAGCCTCCCCTCTCCTTTGGAGAGGGGTCGGGGGTGAGGTCCGGGAGCGAGGCGTTGCAGGTCGCTTGCGTCTTTCATTCCGTAGGAATGAATCGCTCGGTAGAAAAGGGCAATGTTCTCGGCGCAACACATTCCGTTAGGAATGTGTCCATGAGAATTTTGAATTGGCTAACGCCGCGCCGTCCCGTAGGGACGGAATGTTGGTAGAAAACGGATACCCCCCTCTCATTCCCCGTCCCGTAGGGACGGAATGTAAAAACGGGACGGAAGAAAAAATGTGTAACGATGGAATTTTCTACCAACATTCCGTCCCTACGGGACGGGGGAACCGAAAGGGGGGTATCCGTTTTCTACCAACATTCCGTC
>JAITAP010000088.1 GCA_031284065.1 Prevotellaceae bacterium | reverse complement strand
CCCGCAGCAATGCCGGAAAATGTGTAATTGTTTGCAACGTTAGTCACGTCGTTGAATGTTACCACAGCGTTTGCTACGTTCGCGTTACTTGCGTCTTTCACCGCAAAGGTAACCGTGTAGGTAGGGGGAGGCGTTAGCTGCAATACCACATCATTTGTGAGGTTGGCTGTGCTCACCGTGAGGCTACTTCTTACCGTATCGTAACCTAATTTGGCTACCGTGTAATTGTACGTGCCCGCAGCAATGCCGGAAAATGTGTAATTGTTTGCAACGTTAGTCACGCCGTTGAATGTTACCACAGCGTCTGCTACGTTCGCGTTACTTGCGTCTTTCACCGCAAAGGTAACCGTGTAGGTAGGGGGAGGCGTTAGCTGCAATACCACATCCTTTGTGAAGTTGGCTGCGCTCACCGTGAGGCTGCCGCTCGCAGTAACGTAGCCCGATCGGGCTACCGTGTAATTGTACGTACCCGCAGCAATGCCGGAAAATGTGTAGCTGCCCGCCGCGTTAGTCACGCCGTTGAATGTTACCACAGCGTCTGCAATGTTCGCGTTACTTGCGTCTTTCACCGCAAAGGTAACCGTGTAGGTAGGGGTGTTATACGAGCCTTCCATCGTTAGCGTTCCGGTTGCATCGGGGTCAAGATAGGGTTTCATTTGGAATTTGGCAGGGTTGTTGCCATGCTTATCCCAGTGGTAGGAGAGTTTTCCGTACCACGCCGTGCCCGCCTTATCTCCATTGCTACCGTCGCAAGGGTAGCTGGTGCTGTTGCTGCCGCTCAGCGTACCCACAACTCGCTTGTTTTGGTCAAACAGCGCCGAGCCGGACGAGCCGCTCTCCGTCCGGCTGTAGCCGTTGGCGGTACGCTTGTACTCCACCAGCCAGTGAGCGTCGGCTGCGCCGGGTTTGCTGCCTGTGTACGTGCCGGACTTGGCGGGAGCGGTAAACGTTGAAATTTTCTTCACATCCCCGCGCGGGTGGTGAATACCTACGCCGCTGGTGGGGGTAACGCCGTTAACGCTCCACCCGTTGTAGTAGGCGTTGTAATCTACGGGGATGCTCTGCGTCAGCTTGAGGAGCGCCCCGTCGGAGCCGCCCGTCTGCGGCGTGGTATCCAGCAGCTGGGCGCCGGTCAGCGTTTTTACTTGCGGCGACGTCGGCTCTGAGGCTGTACTCTCAGTATCCCCGCAGCTTGCGTACTGGTAGTGGAAGTACACCACCGTTTGTAGCAGGGCGAGGCTGTCCGACTCGTCCACGCAGTGGCAGGCGGTGAGCAGGTAGGGGGTGAAGTCCTGCCGGACGTTGTTGAGGATGGCGCCCGAGCACCACGAGGTGCTATTACTGGTTTTTCGGAAAGAGATTCGCACCACGCCGTTTATCTGGTCGCGCCAGCTGTCGCCCTCACTGCACGCCGTGTTCACTTGGCAGTCCAGCGCGTCGCCGTAGCTCTCCTCCCGCACCTCGGGGTAGGTCGTGATGTTGTTGTAGCCGTACGCCACCGCCTCTATCCTGATGCTTGGCTGCCCGGCCTCCGCGCCGCCGCCGTCCGGCGCAACGTACTCCAGCGTGAACGTGTCGCCCGCCAGCAGCTCGGTGGCGAACTTCCCGCCGGCGGGGTTGGAGGCCGCCGTGAACGCCCCAAGGATTTTGGTGCGCTGCGGGTTGTAGATGAACAGCCGTCCCCCGGGCGGGAGGCGGAACTCGTCGTAGTAAATCATGGTGGCAAGAGCTCCGGGCGCCTCAACGGTCAGCTGCCAAATGCGCTGCCCGTTGGCAAGGGTTGACCACACGCCGCTGTTGCTCATGGCGAGGTCAACGGGAATATCTCTTGCCATGTTGAGGGGCAGCCCCATTGCCTCGTCCGCCGCGTCCTGCGCCTTGAGCTGCGCCACGTCAAAATCGACGGGCAGCTTGACATACGCGGGCGGCGTTGCCCCAGGTAACGCCGCCCGCATACGGGCAGCGGCGGGCGCCTTTGCATGCGTAAAGCTGGGGGGCGTTCCCCCCTCGCTGAGCTGCGCCCTAACGGGCACGGATAGCGCCAAAAGCGCTACAACAGGTAACAACATCCTCATAATTAATTGGTTAATAGTTAAGAATACAATTAGAAATCGCTAATTGACCGACTAAAACTCGGTCATGCTTTTTATTTATTTGACAATCAATTTATTACGATATAAAAGTGCCGTCCCTGCGGGACTATGGACGGCCGTCCGTGTCACAACCGTAGGCTAAAGCCTACGGTTAATCAAGTGCCGTCCCTGCGGGACTTAAGAGGCGGAGGCTATTGCTGACCGTAGGCTTTAGCCTACGGTTAATCAAGTGTCGTCCCTGCGGGACTTGCCCGACATCAGCCAATTCAAAATTCAGAATTCAGAATTCAAAATTTTATAATGTGCTCTCGTTGCAACAAGTCATTTTCAACCCAAAAAAAGTATATAATCATGAAGCACGCATATTTATTTTTGCTCCTCTTTTTGCTCGGGCTAAGCGGTTTTTCGCAGGAGCGCTCGTGGGGCGATTTTGATTTTAAGGTAAAGGCAGGCGTAAACATTGGCGGCACAGCCCCTATGGGTATTCCGGCGCAGATACGGGAAATTAAGTCGTTCAACCCGCTGATTTCGCTCAGCATGGAAGCCGACGTGGTGCGCTGGTTTGGGGAGCGGTGGGGCATTTCGTCCGGCATACGGTTTGAGAACAAGGGCATGACCACCGTTGCGCGCGTAAAGGAGTACGCCATGCGCCTGCGCACGGAAGAGGGAGAAATATCGGGCTTGTTCACCGGCGAGGTGGAGACGAAGGTAAAAAACGGCTACCTCAACATCCCTCTTGCGCTGCACTACCGCCTGTCGGCGTCGCTCAACGCGCGGCTGGGCGGCTACTACGCCTACCTGCTCGACCCTTCGTTTACCGGAGCGGCCTACGCGGGGCATTTCAGGCACGGCAGCCCCGGATTTGAAAGCAACATGGAGATGACAGAGCCCTCGTACTACGAATTTTCGAGCGAGCTGAGCAAGCACGATTTTGGCCTGCTCGGGGGCGTGGAGTGGAACGCTTTCCGCCACTTGGTGGTTTCGCTTGACCTCAACTGGGGGCTGCACACCATTTTTGCAAAAAACTTTACCGGCATCAGCTTTTCCATGTACAACGTGTACTCAAACATAGCCTTTGGCTACCATTTTTGACGTTTTTACGAAATGCGGACGCTACGCAAGGAAAAAGCGCGGCGAGCCGAAGACGGATTTGTAATTTCAGCTGAATTGCTTATCTTTGAAATCCGGAAAATCCGGAGATTTATAGAAGACGCTCAAGTAGCTGCCGTAAATTCATAAATTTTTGTGTTATGTTAATCGCCAATCCCCTTTACGATGTTGTCTTCAAGTACATGATGGAGGACAACAAGGTTGCCAAAAAATTCATCTCCGCCATCATCGACGAGCAGGTGGAAGAGCTCCATTTTGCGCCGCAGGAGTACGTTTCCAAGATAGCGGTTCGGCAGCAAACGTCCACCGTGTGCCGCTTGGACTTTGTTGCGCGGATTGTTACGAACGCCGGAGAGCGACGCAGCGTGATGGTAGAAGTGCAGAAAGCGAATATCTCCACCGACATCATGCGGTTTCGGCAGTATCTCGGCAAGCAGTACCAGAGCTCGGAAAACAGCTACGTGGGCACGGACGGCAAGCTGGCGGCCATGCAGATTTATTGCATATTCGTGCTCGGGGACGGCCTGAAGGCGCCCGGCATACCGGTGCTCGAGGTTAGCCCTGAGGTGAAAGACCGCGCAACGAGCAAGCCCCTCACGGGCTTCGACGCGCAGTTCATCAAGAGCCTTCACCACCGCTCGTGGATAGTGCAGGTGCCGGAGCTGCCGAAGCGTCGCCGCAACGACCTTGAGAAAATGCTGAGCATTTTTGACCAAAGCAACTGTACGACCCGCTACATCCTGAACGTTCGCGAGGAGGAAGTTCCCCCGCAGTACCGGAGCATCGTTCGCCGGTTGCAGCAGGCGGCTTCCACCTACGACATGCAGGCGAACATGGAGGCCGAAGATTTTTTGCTGGAGGCATTTCGCCTGCAAGAGCGTCAGGCGCAAATGCAGATGGCGGAAAAAGACAAGGCGCTGGCGGAAAAAGATAAGGCGTTGGCGGAGAAAGACAAGGTTTTGGCGGAGAAAGACAAGGCGTTGGCGGAAAAAAACAAGGCGTTGGCGGAAAAAGACAAGGTTTTGGAGGAAAGTACGGAAACTCTGAAAAAAGACTTGGAGGAAAGCCGACAAATCATCAAAACTCTTGAGCGCCGGTTGAAAGGGGGTAAGCCCTGATACGGCTTTGCGCCTTTCACCAAGCCCAATTGTATTGCGTATCATTTTGCAGCTTCGGGCGATTGGCTTGTCCTGCCGTTCGACCTGCGAATCTCATCCGCTCGCGCTTGCGCCCAGCGCATAACGAGCGACGGAGCCTGCTCCCGCGATAGCAACTCAGCCATGTACTTCATGTAGGGCTCTACGTGGGCAAAGAACAGCCTGTACCCCTCGCACAGCGCATTTTTATTTTTTTCGCCGTCAACGCTAAGCTCAAACCTGTGCTTGGGGCACTCGCCGCGGCAGGCAAAGTAGTAGCCGCAGCGGAGGCACTCGCGCGGAAGTCCGTTGCGCTTATCCACGCCAAACCTAAACTGCTGCTGCGACGCCAGCATTGCCGGAAAATCGTCTTGTATCAGGTTGCCGAGCTTGTGCTCGGGGTAAACAAAGTGGTCGCACGAGTACACGTCGCCGTTGTGCTCCACCGCCAGCGCGTTTCCGCAGGTTTCGGCAAACGAGCATAGCCCGGGCGACACGCCGGCCCACTGCGCCAGCGCCACGTCAAACAGCTGCACGTAGTAGCTGCCCACGTCGGAGAGCACCCACTCGTCGAAAACGTCGCGCATAAACTCCCCAAACCCTTTGGCGGAAACGCTCCACGGCGCAAGGTGCGAATTTTCCGTGCCCGGCGCAACAATTGCCTCGCGGCGACCGTCGCCAACGCTGACGGTGTGCTCCAGCGCAGGCAGGAACTGCATAAACCGGCTCCCGATGGATTTCAAAAACCGGTAAACCTTAGCGCCGCGCCCCTCGCTCAGGTTGCTGACCACGCTCAGCGTGTTGTACTCCACCCGCAGGCGCGACATCAGCTCTACGGCCTGCATTACCTTGTTGAACGAAGGTCTGCCGCTGTGCGTGCAGCGGTAAGCGTCGTGAATATCCTGCGGCCCGTCGATGGAAATGCCAACCAAAAAATTGTGCGCTCTAAAAAACTTGCACCACTCCGGCGTTACCAGCTGCCCGTTGGTTTGCAGCGCATTTTCGATTTTTTTGCCGCCTGCGTACTGCCGTTGCAGCTTCATGGCGAGGCGAAAGTAGTCCAACCCTGCCAACAGCGGTTCGCCGCCATGCCACACAAAGGTTACCACCGGCGAGGAGCAGGACGCTATGTAGCGCTCTACGTAGCGCTCCAGCAGCTCGGGAGCCATTTTTGCCGGACGGCGGCTGTAGAGCTCGGCTTTATCCAGATAGTAGCAGTAGCGGCAGGCAAGGTTGCACGTTGAGCCAACCGGCTTGACCATAGTGGAAAAATTTGCCGGAGCGCTGTACCTGAGGGCGTCGGCATACGTAATGGCGGGCTTGTAGGGCATCGAAAAATTGTTTTTGAAGAAATTTAGTGCAAAGTAAGCAATTTTTTACCAAAACAACCCGCGCAAAATATACCATAAAGATGGTATTTTTGCAGAGCAAATGGGGGGGGGGTGATTAGGAGTTTGCAAAGACTTTGTTGCAACGAGAGCTTGAGGAAAAATTTTGAATTCTGAATTGGCTGACATCGTGTAAGTCCCGCAGGGACTTGCTTGACGCAAGCAACAATTCTCAACTCTCAAACGCCATCCCGTTAGGGATGGAACGCTCGGTAGAAAAGCATCCCTGCCACCAATCCCGACATTCCGTAGGAATGTCTCCAAAATATTTTTGGATACATTCCTACCGGAATGTGTTGCGCCGCGAACGTTGCCCTTTTCTACCGAGCGATTCATTCCTACGGAATGAAAGACGCAAACACGCGACGTGCGACACGCGACGTGCGGCGGCGTACGGGTAGCGTACGGGCGGTTTGCGAACCGCCCCCGCCTCCGCACCAATGGCGTATCGGCAAACCCCCGCGCCAATGGCGTAGCGGCAAACCGGCTCCTATTCCCCGTAGGGGAATAATATCAATAGAAAAACGGGGGTACCATCCCTTCCCGATTCCCCGTAGGGGATTAATAGAAAATGACGATGCTATTAAAGCCCTACGGGCTATTGGCGAGAAAGGGTAGCCATTTTCTATTGATATTATTCCCCTACGGGGAAGCGAGGACAATTGTAATTAATCAAAAATTATAAACCTGCATAACATGAGTTATTATTCGTTGCAACAAAGTCGTTTGCAAAGACGAAAGATGGCCTTTCGCCGCTATCTCTGCCATTCCGCTTTTGCCGTCATTCCGAGCGCAGCGAGGAACCGGAGCGAAGCGGAGTTCGGCGCAGCCAATCTCCCGCCAAGCCGCCCAACTTTTGGGCGCGCTGTGGCGGGAGATTTCTCCGCTCCGGACGCTCATGCCCCGCGTACTCCGGACGGAATGGCGGGCATGGGCGCAATCCAATTTTTTTTAATTCCCAACGAACTTCTACG
>JAITAP010000163.1 GCA_031284065.1 Prevotellaceae bacterium | reverse complement strand
GTTTCCAGCTGCACTCTCGAAAATACAGGCCCGTCTTTGCAGACGTACTTTTCGCCTACGTTGCACCGGCCGCACTTGCCAACGCCGCACTTCATGCGGTTTTCGAGCGTGGTGTAAATATTTTCGGGCGTAAACCCCAGCTTGTCCAGCACGGGAAATGTAAACTTTATCATCACGGGCGGGCCGCAGACAATGGCGATGGTGTTTTCGGCGGCGGGATTCATTTTCTCCAGCGTCGTCGGCACAAAGCCCACCTGACCTTTCCAGTCGGGCGTTTCGCCGCCCGGGTCAACGGTGGTAACCAGCCTCACGTCGGGACGCTCGTCCCACTCCTTCAGCTCATGCTTGTACACGAGGTCGGCAACGGTTTTTGCGCCGTACAGAATGCTTACGTCGCCAAAGTTGCTCCGCGTATCCAGCGCGTTCCATATCACGCAGCGCATGGGCGGCAGCGCAATGCCGCCGGCAATGAACAGCAGGTTTTTGCCTTTCCACGCGTCCAGCGGGAATGTGTTGCCGTAAGGCCCGCGAAACCCCATTGTTTGCCCCTCCTCCAGCTGTGCCAGCGCAGAGGTAACTTTGCCTGCCTCGCGAAAGGTGCACTCAATGTAGCCCTTGCGCGTGGGCGACGAGGCTATGCAGAACGTGCTCTCGCCTTCGCCAAAGGCGGAGTACTCGCCAAACTGTCCCGCCTTAAACTCAAAAGATTCGGCGAGCTTTTCGTCGTTAAACTTCAGGCGGAATGTTTTTACGCCCGGCGCCTCCTGCGTAATTTTTTCGATGGTAACGAGGTGGGGGAGGTAAATGTTATCGCTCATGGGTGATGCTATTTTTGGGTTTCAATTTACAGAATTGCAGAATATGTAAATTATGAAAGTTATGACGTTCTGTGAATTGATTCGAGTTCTTTCAAATGCTCCGACAGGTTCATGTCCACAGGGCAGGCGCGGGAGCAGCGTCCGCAGCCGGTGCAGCCGCGCACCGCAAGGCGGCGCGGCATGTAGCTGAACTTGTGCAGCAGGCGTTGCCGCCAGCGCTGGCTCTGCGTGCCGCGCGGGTTGTGCCCCGACGTGTGCAGCGTGAACAGCGCAAAGCCGCACGAGTCCCAGCAGCGGATACGATCTCCGGCGGCGCCTTTGGCGTTTTCCTGAACGTCGAAGCAGGCGCAGGCGGGGCATACAAACGCGCAGGCGCCGCACCCCATGCAGCGTGCAGACTGCCTTTTCCAAACATCGCTCTCAAATGCGTCTGCAATTTTGCGCTCCACCTCGTCAACGCTAAACTTAACCTCCACGTGCGCCAGCAGCTCCGCCTTGCTCACCTCCGGCGCGGCTTCAAAAAGCGCGGCGTGCGGCTCAATTAGCGACTTTCCCTTGTCGGTAACAATCTCCACCAAGTAACCCTCGTCGCTGACGGCGGTCAGCAGAATGTCGCTCCCGTCGGCGTTGCCCGGGCTGCCGCCAACGGAGGTGCAGAAGCAAAATGCGTCGCACTTGCTACAGCTGAGGCTCACAAGGGTTACCCGCTGCATACGTTCGCTAAAGGGCTTGTCTTGGGTATCCCAGCCAAAAATGCCCGACAGGGGCTTAAACGCCGCCGCGTCGCACGGGTGCAGCCCAAACACCACCGTGCTGGGGAGCGCGTTGGGGTCGTAATCCTGTAGCGTTACGCTGCCCTGCTGCCTGGCGTAGGAAAAAAGCTTTTCGGTGCGCGGAAATGCTACGCCCTTTGCCGACTGCGCCGTTTGGACATGCCCCATCGAAATTTCGTCAACGGAGCTCACCCGCTTGAAGTTCGTTTTCCCATTTTCGGCTACGGGCGCGTAAAGCTGCCGGCCGCTGTCCTTTACCTTTGCCAGCCAAGCGTTCAGAGAGGTTTTTGGTATATATTTTAGCTCCATTACTTTTTACCGTATAAAGTTTTCTTCATCATTTGGGTTAAACGTAGATAGCACAGCGCCCTTGCCTGCCGGTTCGCCAAAGCTTTGCCTGACCATCTCCGCCATTTTATGCGCTATGATGTGCACCGGTATCCCCAGAGGGCAGGCCGTGCCGCAAGCCCCGCAGTCGGCGCAGCGGCCGGCCATGTGCATCACGCGGTTTATCTGCCACTCCATGTTGCTCAGGGTTGCCGCCCAGGGCTGCACCCACTGCGGGCGGTTGACCTCTACAATGCACTTTGTGCAGTAGCACATGGGGCAGGCCGCGCGGCAGGCGTAGCACTTAAAGCACTTGGAGAGCTCGCTCGTCCAGAACTTCCAGCGCTCCGCAGCCGGCATTGCGTCTATTTCCTGCACCCACTCATCCTCTACCTGCTTTGACGGCGCAGGCGTTTCCTGTAGGTATCGCCTTACGTCGGCAATCGTGTCAAACGCTTTCAGCGTTCCCTCCGGCGTTAGGCCGAATATTTTTATCGCGCCTTCCTGTAGCTGGTTCTCATCGAGTAGCCGGCAGATGTTGCGCATGGCGTAGTAGGACGCCGCAATGCCCGTTTTTTTGCCGCCCACAAGGTCTTTGCGGGTGAGGTAAACCGCAAGGTTGCCCGTGCAGTACTCGTCGAATATCAGCCTGTCTGCGTCTTCGGCGGAGGCGGCGAGCAACGGGCGCGGAAGGCGCGTGCCCCGCTCGTAGCCGATAAACAGCTCCAGCGCGTTGCTGCCGAGCAGCTCCTTTACCTTACTTCTCAGCTCATTCATTGGGCTACCTCCTGCTCTTTAAGTAAAACATCTTCGTTGCCTGCCAGAAACTCGGCCGCCTTTTTGTACTCGGAGTAGGGGCCAAGCTCGCGAACGTCGGCCACCGTTTTGTTGACCACCTCAGCCCACTTGGCTCCCTCTGCGGCGGAAACCCACGAAAACTGTATCCGGCGAACGTCTATCCCCAGAAAATCGAGTAGCCCGCGAAAGAGCATCCAGCGGCGGCGCGCGTGAAAATTCCCCGACGTATAGTGGCAATCGTTCGGGTGGCAGCCCGACACGATAACGCCGTCTGCGCCGCCGGCAAAAGCCTTCAGGAGCAGCATAAAGTCAATGCGCCCCGTGCAGGGAAAGCGTACAATCTTTACGTTTGATGCGTACTTGATACGGCTCGTGCCCGTCAGGTCTGCGCCCGCGTAGGTGCACCAGTTGCATACAAACGCAAGTATTTTCGGTTCAAATTCAGTGCTCATTTTCTTTTTGCTGATTAATTTAGCCTGCCATAGGCATAATTCAGCTTCAAAAATACATTTTTTTTCGCTAATTTTGGTATTTTCTACTTTTTTATTTACAAAAAAATGTGTGAACTAAAATTCACTGCTGACCGGCTCAATGATTTCGAATAAAAAAGGACGGCCTTTGTCCGGTCGCCCCCAAGATGTAATTTTGTACCTGCAAAGGGCTTTGTTGCAACAAAGTCTATTAGCAACGTAAAAACAAGCCAGCTAACAAATTTGTCGCTTAGCCGGTTGGTAGCGATTAAAAGTGCACCGAAACAGGCATGGACGAAAATACTGCGTCCGCAGCAACTCGCGGCACACCTTTTTGCCCGCAGCCCCCAGTGGCTTTAACGGCTAACAAACCAAAGGAATACAATCTAAATACAGTGGCAAATCCGGCGAAAAGTTAAGCTTTTATTCTCCTAAAGAAATTTTCTTTCTAAATTTGCAGGCCTAAGCTGCATTAAAATGTTGAATCTACATAGCGCAAAAATGAGTATTTTGCTATTTTTTTTGTAGCTTTGCAAACTAATTTCCGATTGACACATAACACCACTTGATGACAAAAAAAAGACAACTTTCATCTGCCAACGCTGCCTCCGTCGAGCTGCTCTGCGCCACCGTAGCCGAAGCCATGCTCGACAAAAAAGCGCAGCGCGTAGCGAGCCTCGACCTTAGCCGGATAGACGGCGCTATAGCCACCTGCTTTGTGCTCTGCAACGCCGATTCCACCACGCAGGTGGAGGCCATTGCCGACAACGTAGAGGAGCACGTGCGGAAAACTTTGGGAGAAAAACCCGTACGCCGCGAAGGTTTTGAAAATGCCATCTGGATAATACTTGACTACGTGGACGTAATGGTGCATATTTTTCAAACCGAAGCGCGTAACTTTTACCGCCTCGAGTCGCTCTGGGCTGACGTAGAGCCGCAGCAGTACAGCGACGAGCATAAAGCGTCGGCAGAGAAAACGACTCCCTCCAAAACCGCCGCAGGTGAAAAAACGCCGACAAAGAAAGCTGCCGCGAAAAAACCGGTCGCTGCAAAAAAGACGACGCCGGCTGCGAAAAAGGCAACATCGGCTGCGAAAAAGACGGCACCAGCTGCGAAAAAGACGACATCGGCTGCGAAAAAGACGGCACCGGCTGCGAAAAAGACGGCACCGGCTGCAAAAAAGACGGCACCGGCTGCAAAAAAGACGGCACCAGCTGCGAAAAAGGCATAGCTGCTAAAATCACAAAATCATAAATCACTAAATCTACAACATTCCATAAACTATGACGACGGAACAAAACAACAAAAAAGCGAAGCAACCCGTAGAAAAGCTGCCGCGAGGCGCTAAGCCCAACAGCAACGTATATTGGATTTACGTCTTAATAACAATGGGCATTTTTGGCACGTACTTTTTAAACTCCGGCAATCCTGTGGAAACTACGTGGCGGGAAGTGCGCACAAGCATGATAGCAAGCGAGGATGTTTCCAAGATTCTGGTGTTTACCAACGCCAACAAGACTTCGGCGGTGGTTGAGGTGTATGTTAAGCCGGACAGGTTGGAGAAGTATAAAAGCCGCTTTAAGGGGACTTTTGACTCGCCCGCAAAGCAGGGGCCTCACTTCTTTTTCACCATCGGCGACACCAAAACGTTTGAAAACCAGCTGGCGCAGGCGCAGGAACACGTTGCCGAAAGCGACCGCATTGAACCTGAGTGGGAAGATAGGCCAAACTACTTTGGCAAAATTGTCGGGTGGCTGCTGCCGGTGGCGCTGGTGATTGGCATCTGGATGTTTTTCATGCGGCGCATGAGCGGCGGCATGGGAAACGGCATGGGCGGCGGAATTTTCAGCGTGGGGAAATCCAAGGCGCAGCTCTTTGACAAGGACAGCAAGGTGCGCATAACCTTTAACGACGTTGCGGGGCTGGAGGAAGCAAAGGTCGAAATTATGGAGATTGTGGATTTCCTGAAAAACCCCAAGCGCTACACCGACCTTGGCGGAAAAATCCCCAAAGGCGCGCTGCTCGTAGGCCCTCCGGGCACGGGAAAAACCCTGCTGGCAAAGGCGGTGGCAGGCGAGGCAAACGTCCCCTTCTTCTCCCTCTCCGGCTCCGATTTTGTGGAAATGTTTGTGGGCGTTGGAGCGTCCCGCGTGCGCGACCTGTTTAAGCAGGCGAAGGAAAAAGCGCCCTGCATCATCTTCATTGACGAAATAGACGCTATTGGCCGCGCGCGCGGCAACAAATCTGCGTTTACCACCAACGACGAGCGCGAAAATACCCTCAACCAGCTCCTCACCGAAATGGACGGCTTTGCCTCCAACTCCGGCGTAATCATCCTTGCGGCAACCAACCGCGCCGATATTCTCGACCGTGCGCTGCTGCGCGCAGGCCGCTTCGACAGGCAAATTCACGTTGACCTGCCCGACCTGAAGGAACGCCTCGAAATATTCAAGGTGCACCTGCGCGGGCTAAAGCTTGCGGATGGCTTCGAGATAGATTTTCTGGCCAAGCAAACGCCCGGCTTTTCGGGAGCTGACATTGCCAACGTGTGCAACGAAGCGGCGCTCATTGCCGCCCGCAAAATGAAGCCCTGCATCGACAGGCAAGACTTCCTCGACGCTGTTGACCGCATTGTGGGCGGGCTGGAGAAAAAGAATAAGATTATTTCGACGGAGGAAAAGCGCACCATTGCCTACCACGAAGCCGGACACGCTACGGTGAGCTGGCTGCTGGAGCACGCCAACCCGCTGGTGAAGGTAACCATCATCCCGCGCGGACGCTCGCTCGGCGCAGCGTGGTACTTGCCCGAAGAGCGGCAAATCACCACGCAGGAACAGCTGCTGGACGAAATGGCGGCAACACTTGGCGGACGGGCGTCAGAGGAGCTTACCTTCCACAAAATTTCGACCGGAGCGCTCAACGACTTGGAGCGCGTCACCAAGCAAGCCTACTCCATGATTGCCTACTTTGGCATGAGCGGAAAGCTGCGCAACCTGAGCTACTACGACTCTACAGGGCAGGAGTACTCGTTCTCGAAGCCGTACAGCGAAAAAACTGCCGAAACCATCGACGAAGAAGTGCAAACGCTCATAGACAAGGCGTACAAGCTGGCAAAACAGGTGCTGACGCAAAACAAAAAGGGCTTGAGGCAGCTGGCAGAGCTGCTGCTGGAGCGCGAAGTTATTTTCAGCGAGGATTTGGAAAAAATATTCGGCAAGCGCAAGGGCGACCACAACGACCTGCTCATTGCGCAGGTTGACGACGACAACGCTACCCCCAACGCCGACGCTACCCCCAACGCCGACGGCGAAGCGCAGGACAAGCCCAAACGGAAATCGCGCAAGCCCAAACCCGAAGCTGACGTTCAGCCAACGCCTGCGCCGGTTGCAGAGCAATCGCTGTTTGACGTTCCTTTGCCCAAACCTGCGCCAACGCCGGAAGCCACAGAAAACACAGCCGAAGGCGAGCCAAAACAGGCGGAGAGCGCACCGGCGTAAGGGAGAGAGAGGACGACTCTCGGGAAAAATGCTCTGACTTTATAAATTCGGTAGAAGTATAGTTGTACACAGAAAATAAAAGAGTAGAACGGAAACAGCAAGTATCAACGGCAATCGCTTGCTGCTCGGAGTAGAGCGGTTGATAGAACAGAGCGGCAGAAATGTCGCCGTGTATCTGAACGCGACAATGAAGCTTATCCCATAATTTTGTAATTTTATGAAGCTACGCAACTTGTTTATACGGCTCTTGTCGGGAGCGATATACGCGGCGCTGATGCTGGGCTCGCTGTACCTGTGCCCACAAGCCTTTGCCAGCGTCATGGCGTTTGCAGTGGTAGTATCCATGCACGAGTTTTACGGCATTGCCGCCAAGACAGGGGTGAGTCCACAGCGCACTGCGGGCTTGCTGTGCGGCGTAACGGTATTTGTGGCGTGCTACGCCGGCTCGTTCGGTTTGACGGATAATTACGACCGCTTTTTCCTTTACCTGCCTGTGCCGGTGGCTGTGTTCGTGTTTTTTGCGGAGCTTTTTCGCAAAAAAAATACGCCGGTTGCCAACATTGCCTGCACGCTGCTGGGCGTTATATACGTGGCGTTGCCGCTTTCGCTTGCCAATTTTGTGTACAACGCGGGCGGGGCGAACGCCATGTGCAGCTTTTTTATCTTGCTTTGGGCAAATGATTCTTTTGCCTACTTGTTTGGCGTTGCCTTTGGCCGGCACAAGCTGTTCCCGTCCATTTCTCCCAAAAAGTCGTGGGAGGGCTACATTGGCGGCATCCTTTCGGTGATGGCGGCTGCGTGGGCGCTGCACCACCTGTTTGGAGACGTGGCGCTGGTGCACATGGTGGCCTTTGGCGCTATCATTTCGGTTACCGCCGTGCTTGCCGATTTGGTAGAGTCAATGTTCAAGCGCAGCGTCGGCGTTAAGGATTCGGGCGCTATCATGCCCGGACACGGCGGCCTGCTCGACAGGCTTGACGCAGCGTTGCTCTCGCTACCGCTGGTGTTCGCTTACGCGCAGCTATTTATGTAGAAAAAAAAGAATCTTTGCGGCGTAATTTACGCCTAATATAGCACAACATTTATAAAAATAATTAGCAACGTATGAAAATATCGGTAGTAGGAACAGGATATGTGGGCTTGGTAAGCGGCGCTTGCTTTGCCGAAACGGGCATAACGGTAACCTGCGTGGACGTGAACCAGTCGAAAATTGCCGCGCTCAACGACGGGAAAATTCCAATATGGGAGCCGGGTCTTGACGACGTAGTGCGGCGTAACGTGGAGAAAGATCGCCTGCGCTTCACCACTTCGCTCAGCGACAGCCTGACGGACGCCGACGCCGTGTTTATTGCGGTGGGAACGCCTTCGGGCGAAGACGGTAGCGCAGACCTGAGCTACGTGCTGCAAGTAGCGTCGGAGGTGGGAAAACACCTCGACCACTACCTTGTGGTGGTAACCAAGAGCACCGTGCCGGTGGGCACTTCGCAGCGCGTAAAGCAAGCGGTGCGGAAAGAGCTGGACGCGCGCGGCGTGCAGGTTGAATTTGACGTGGCTTCAAACCCCGAATTTTTGAAGGAGGGCAACGCCATCGAAGATTTCCTGAAGCCCGACAGAATTATCATCGGCACGGAAAGCAAGCGGGCGCAGGAGCTGATGGAAAGGCTCTACAAGCCGTTTCTGCTCAACGGACACCCGATTATTTTCATGGACATAGCCTCGTCGGAGCTGACAAAGTACGCCGCAAACGCAATGCTGGCAACCAAAATCAGCTTCATGAACGATATTGCCAACCTCTGCGAGCTGGCGGGCGCAGACGCCACGCTGGTGCGCAAGGGCATCGGCAGCGACCCGCGCATTGGCGCAAAGTTCATCTACCCGGGCGCGGGCTACGGCGGCAGCTGCTTCCCCAAAGACGTGAAAGCTATCATAAAAACAGCCGACGAATACGGACATTCGCTCGAAATACTCAAATCGGTGGAACGGGTCAACGAGCGGCAAAAGGAGGTGATATTTAAAAAAATCCGCGCCCACTTTGGGGGCGACCTCAAGGGCCGGCGCATTGCCGTTTGGGGGCTTGCGTTCAAGCCCAACACCGACGACATGCGCGAAGCCCCGTCGCTCACCGTGATACGTCGCCTGCTGGAGCACGGCGCAGCCGTTGCAGCGTACGACCCGGTGGCTATACAGGAGGCAAAAAAGTATATCGGCAGCGGCGTAGCCTACCATTCATCGGCCTACGAGGTGTTGAAAGGCGCAGAGGCGTTGGCGCTCCTGACCGAGTGGTCGGAGTTTCGCGTATTCGACTACGACGCGGCAAAGCAGCTGATGAAAACACCCGCCGTCTTTGACGGCCGAAACATCTACGAACCGGCGGAAATGAAAGAGCACGGCTTCCACTACTACGGAATAGGAAGAAAGTAGGCAGTGTAGGTAGTTGTAGGTAGAGTAGGTAATTGTAGGTACTCATGTTCGCAGGCTTATAGTCCTCGACGAGCTGCAATTGTACTCGAAGCTTTTGTCCACGAATTACACGGATTACACGGATTTTTGTCCACGAATGATACGCGGCATGTTTACCAATTCCCCGTAGGGGAATAATATCAATAGAAATGATTATCACCCTCTTTCGACACGAATTAGCCCGTAGGGCTTTAACAGCATCGCTATTTTCTACTGTTCCCCTGCGGGGAATCGAAGCGGAGTTCGGCGAGCCAATCGCAAAGTTATACCGAGCCACGTATAATTCCGCATAAATTCGCGTAGTTCGTGGACAGAAAAACCGCTGATTAAAATTTCGAGGGCTGCGTAACATGAGCTTTTAATGGGGTTGTCGGCTCGCGTGGCGTTGTGCTGCGTACGGCGCTACGCCTGCCATATAGCGGCGTAATCGGGAAAATCTTCTAAAAATTCAATGCTGCCGGTATCGAAGCAAACGCGGCAGCAGTAGCTTTCGGCGCCGTTGGTAATGGCC